>JBJHCD010000292.1:0-2769 GCA_050485845.1 Pirellulaceae bacterium
GGCCTGATCCGGTCCATCGGCCTGATGGCGACTCCTCTCATCATGCTCCGATTCCCGGGGCTCGCAACCCCCGGTTACCAGGCGAATAGCGAATTTGGCATCGGCCCAGATTCAGGAGGCAAAAAACGATCGTGACGAGTTCTTCGATCTCCCAGCCCTCTTGGCGACGCGACAAACCGAAAGGCTGGTCCCGGCTGGTTTGGTTTCCCGGGCTGGCCGTTCTGGTCGGATTCATCGCACTGGCCACGATTCCAGCTCGTTGTGAAGACCCCGAGGCGACGTCCGAGCCATCCGCCGCTGCCGCGGCGGTCAGTTTGGAGGGAATCTTTGCCGGGGGTGCACCGCGAAATGTCGAAGAATTGCGGGAGATGGAACGGCTGAACCAGAAGCTGGTCGAGCAGCTTCGGCCTGCGACGGTCGGTTTGCGGGTTGGTCAGGCACAGGGAAGCGGCGTGATCGTTTCGGAGGATGGTTACATTCTGACCGCCGCCCACGTGATCCAGCGGCCCGGCCTGCCGGCCGACGTTATTCTGCACGATGGAAGAATCGTGAAAGGGACCACCCTGGGAATGGACCGAGCCAGCGACGCCGGAATGGTGAAGATCAATCCGCCCGATGGCGACAAACCAGCTCGGGAATGGCCGTTCTTGGAGATGGCTCCTGGCGGCTCCGTAAAAGAAGGGCAATGGTGCTTGGTTCTCGGGCATCCGGGGGGATATCAGCGCGGGCGGCCCCCGGTCGTTCGTTTTGGCCGAGTTCTCTCGCAGGATCGGGAGCTGATTGTGACCGACTGCACGCTGGTCGGCGGGGACAGTGGCGGACCCCTCTTGGACCTTGATGGCCGCGTCGTCGGGATTCATAGCCGCATTGGGGGTGCCCTCACGGCCAACATGCATGTGCCGGTCAAGCTGTATCATGATGGCTGGGATCGAATGCTGAAGAGCCAGATTTGGGGAGAGATTCCTCGCGGGAGTCCCTATATCGGCGTGGAGGGAGATGGACAGTCTGGTGAGGCCAGAATCGTGGTCGTTCAGCCCGGTCAGCCGGCTGATCGAGCTGGAATTCGGTCTGGGGACGTGATCTTGCGATTCGGCGGCAAGCGAGTTCGGGATTTTGCCAGTCTCGCCGCGATGGTGGCGGATTCGGATCCCGGTGACCGAGTGGAAGTGGTCGTTCGGAGGGGGGACGAGGAGCTAACGCTGCAGCTACGGATCGGCCGCCGCCGTTAAAGTCGATTCAATTGGATTCAAACAGATTCAATCAAGTGGATGAGTTCGGAGAGAACGAATGAAGGGGAGCGAAGGAGACGCCCCCCAGTCCAGCTACCGTGACGTTCGGCAGGGATGTCTCGCGGCACTTGTCACCGCCAGGGAAAATACCAGACGCCAAGTCTACATTTCTCGGGTGAACACCGTATACTGTAGGTCGTTGTTTCCCAGACCGGCTCTGGGGTTCAATGACGCACACAGTGGGACCCAATCCAAGACGTGCGATTGCACGATTTGAACCGTTGGGATTTCAACGACGTCCTTTGTGGAATTTTCCGAGGCTAAGCCATGAAGTGCCTTCGCGACGCATTCAGCGTGCTGTTCCCCCTGGCTCTGATGGGGTTGATGTTCTCCTTTCAACCATCTCTTGCCCTGGCACAGACTCCACCGCTGGATGCTCCTCCGCTGCTGCTCGACGATCCCTTGGACGAGCAGTCACTGGAAGATCTCGAAAATGAACTATTCGATTCGGACGACGACGAAGGCCTGGAAGACTCGGGGGATGAACGTTCTCGGCGCGGCGGCCTGCGTCGCTATTTTCCAAGATGGCGGGGAGGTGATGCCCACGAGCGGAATCACCGTTCCGTCCGCCAAGCGTTTCGGGAACCGGTTCGGGATGCCAGTCGAGCGACGCTTCAGGTCTATGCGGACAACGAGCGAGTTGCTTTGGGAACGATTGTCGATCCCAATGGCTTGGTCTTTACCAAGGCGAGCGAGATTGGTGGGGACCTGGAATGCCGCTTGCGTGATGGCCGTCGAGTGAAGGCCCATTTGATCAGTGTTCGAGAAGAGATGGACTTGGCCATCTTGCGGATCGATGCCGACAATCTTCCCGTTGTGCAGTGGCGAGATTCGGGCGTTCCCGTGGAAGGAAGCTGGCTGGCCACCACGGGAATGCAGGAGATACCGACCGCCATTGGTGTCGTCAGTGTGTCACCTCGGGAAATTCCGACTCCGCAGGCCGTGCTGGGGGTCATGTTGGACAATGCCGACCTCGGGCCCCGCATCACCGGGATCAATCCCGAAAGAGCCGCGGAAGAAGCGGGAGTACAGGTGGATGACATAGTCAGTGACCTGAACGGCCTCCCCATTCCGAATCGGGAAGTCTTCATCGAAGCGATCCAGCGCAAGCGTCCGGGCGACCGGATCGAAATGACCGTGCTCCGTGGCGATCAGCAAGTCGTCATCAACGCAAAGCTTCAAGAGAAGAACCGAATCCTCCAGGGTAAACGGATCGATTTCCAGAATAACCTGGGGGGACGTCTCAGTGATCGCCGTTGGGGATTTCCCAGCGTGATTCAACATGACACGGTGCTCCGCCCCGCGGACTGTGGTGGACCGGTGGTCGACTTGGATGGTCGAGTCGTCGGTATCAATATCGCCCGAGCGGGACGTGTTGCCAGCTACGCGCTCCCGTCCGAAGTCTTGCGGCCGATCGTTCAAGAGCTTGCCGATGGCAACTTCGATTCGCTCCTTGCCGACGCCCCAGGGGATCGCCGCG
>JBJHCD010000292.1:2779-7030 GCA_050485845.1 Pirellulaceae bacterium
TGTGACAGCCCTCGCCGCTCTGCGGAAAGTGGAAGGAGTGGAGGTGGCTCTCCCGCCTGAGTCCGAGTAACCGAAAGGTTCAGCCTCGGGCCGCTTTCAATTTCCGAAGGATCCGCCTGGCGGCCACGGCCGGCTCGGGATTCCCCCACACGGCTTGTTGGACCGCAACGCGTCTCATCCCCGTTGCCAGGACTTCGTCCAGGTTGTCCTCGGAAATTCCGCCAATCGCGAAGGCAGGCAGCTCTAGCTCCCCAGCGATCTGACGGAGGAAGTCGAGTCCCGGGAAATGGCCGAATTCCTTCGTGCGGGACGCGAAAGTCGGGCCGCATCCGATGTAGTCGACTCCGCTTCGAACCGCCTGTTGCACTTGCTCCGGCGAGTGGGTGGAAAGGCCCACAATTCCCAAGGGGCCCACGATGGATCGCACTTCCTCAGGGGGAATTTCATCTTGCCCCACATGAACTCCGTCAGCTTGGGAGAGGCGGGCCACGTCGGGCCGGTCGTTGACAATGGCCAGGGTTTCGGACTGGGCCGTTTGGGCTCGGAGCTGACAGGCTCGCTCCAAAAGAACTCCGTCACTTAGGTGCTTGGCCCGAAGTTGCAGTACCGGGACCTTCGCGGCGACCAGTTGGCCGACGCGATCGGCGAAATCCCGCTCATCCCGGCCGCCATCGATCAACACATAGAGCTGGGCGGAGGCGAGGATGGACTGGGAACGTGAATGAATCGGCCGGGCCGACGCAAGTCGCTTTTCCAGCGTGTAAAGGCGATATCGCAAGGCCTCCACGGTGGCGGCCAGCCGAGGCCAGCCCACCTTGCCGTACTCCTCGAGAACTCGCATCGCCTCGAAAATTCTCTGAAAATTGGCCGCGACGACCGATTCCAGGTCGTTTCGGCTCGATTCTCGAGCCAAAGTGATCTCCGTGCCGACATCCTGCTCCGTGTCCCGAGCCATCAGGCGGTCGGCCCGAGAGATCTCCTGGAGGAGGGCGGAAAGCTCGTGGCGTATCCGCTTGAAATCCTCGGCAAGTTCCGCGCTGTTTAGCACGAATCGCGGATATTCCTCGACAACCCGCAGGCCTTCCAGTACTCGGTTGGCATTGGCGTCCAGGATTCTCAGCAGGGGGGAGGATGGCGAAGGTTGGGACATGGAGCGCAAGGAATTGACGGGACTAATGATGTTTACGGGGCAATGATGTGGGACAATTGTGCGGGACAATACTCGAGGCATCGGCTCGTGGACGAGCCGCTGGGAAGGGAGCCGACGCGGTTATTCGCCGCGACCACCCCATGCCAATCTGACAGACCATCGTTGGATCGACAACTCGACTGGCAGTCGAATCTCCCCCAGTCTCCCGCTAGTCTCCCCCTCAGGCTTCCTCCGAATGTCCTTTCCGACTCCCTTACCCCTCCTTCACCCCTCCCTTGCTAGGCTCTCCTACTTGCCTTGAAGAATTGATAGGGGCCCGGTACAATCCCGCAGCCGGGGGTAGAGAGGGGGGAGTCCCTGGTTTAGTTGGCAAGTTCCAACGTGGCCGAGACTTGCTGCGGCATGCGCGGTTCGCAGCATACGGAACGGAGACCGGAGCACGCGGGAAATGAGTCGAACAAGCGGAATGCTCTGCTACTGGCCGGGGTTGGTCGCTCTTTGGCGTTTTGGACGTCCCGGGGGTCTGCTGACCGCTGTCGCTTTTGCACTGCTCTTGAATGGCGCGATAGTTGCTGCAGTCATGGTGCCCGAGCACGTGCCCCATCAAGTTCGGTACCTGCTCTGGTCCGTGGTGTTGGTTTTCTGGTGGTGGTCCTCGAAGTCCTCCCAGCGAATGGCTGGCGGTGCACCCGATCAGGCGGTTGTCGAGTTGAATCAGGGCTTGTTTCTTCAGGCACAAGCGGAATACTTAAAAGGCCACTGGTTCGAGGCCGAAGCTCCGCTGAGACAGATCTTGAAAACCGACCCGGATGACACGGACGCTCGGCTGCTGCTGGTGGGATTGCTGCGACGGTCAGCTCGGCATGACGAGGCCCGCCGGCAGTTGAAGCGGCTTGCAAAGATGCCTCACGCGCGAAAGTGGGAAGCGGAAATCAAGCGGGAATTCGCTCTTCTTCCCGCACCCAATCGTCCGGCGATCGCGCGTGGAATTCTGGCGGGGCCCGAGAAGGGGCCGGCCTCCCCAGAGGTATTGGTCGAGCCGTCGGATCTCTTGAATCAAGAGAGTGACTCCGGAAGGGAATCGGGGCAGGGGGACGCGGGAGGATCCGAAGGTTACAATTCAGAAGATTGCCATTCAAAAGACTGCCATTCAGAAGATTTCAGGTCAGACGAAGACAGGACAGAGAATCGCCAATGCAGGAAGCGGCGAGCGGCCTAACTGCACAACAAGTTTGCCACGCTCCCGATGTATGGCGTTCCGTGAATCGCCAGCTCGGGGCAGCCATTAGGGGGAACACCCATGTACGAACGATTTACGGACCGCGCTCGGAAGGTGATGCAACTCGCGAACCAGGAGGCCCAGCGGTTTAACCACGAATATATCGGCACCGAGCATATTCTGCTGGGGTTGGTGAAAGAGGGAAGTGGCGTCGCGGCCAACGTCCTAAAGAACCTCGACGTCGATCTCCGCAAGATCCGACTCGAAGTGGAGAAACTCGTGCAAAGCGGTCCCGAGATGGTGACCATGGGGAAACTTCCCCAGACCCCTCGTGCCAAGAAGGTGATCGAGTACTCGATGGAAGAGGCTCGAAATCTGAATCACAACTACGTCGGCACCGAGCACATTCTGCTGGGGTTGCTTCGGGAGCAGGAAGGCGTGGCCGCCCAAGTCCTGATGAACCTCGGACTCAAGCTCGAAGACGTCCGCGAGGAAGTTCTCAATTTGCTCGGCCATGGCCTCGAAGGAGATGAGGTGGGGGCTCGCGGTGGTCGCGAAGGCGGGATGTCCGAATCGCAGGCCACGGCCAAGAGTGGCAAGTCGAAGACTCCGGCACTCGATAGTTTCGGACGCGATCTGACCGAACTCGCTCGACAAGGTAAGTTGGACCCGGTCATTGGTCGTGAGCGAGAAATTGAGCGGGCAATTCAGATTCTCTGTCGGCGTACCAAGAACAATCCGGTCTTGTTGGGAGAGGCTGGTGTCGGGAAGACGGCGATCGTCGAGGGGTTCGCTCAACGGGTCATCAGTTCCAACGTCCCCGAGCTGTTGGCGGAAAAGCGGATCGTCGTGCTCGACTTGGCCATGATGGTTGCCGGCACCAAGTACCGCGGACAGTTTGAAGAGCGAATCAAGGCGGTGATGAACGAGGTGAAGCGGGCGAAGAACACGATCCTGTTCATTGACGAGCTGCATACGCTGGTCGGAGCGGGTGGAGCGGAGGGGGCCATTGACGCCGCCAACGTGCTGAAGCCCGCCCTGGCTCGCGGTGAAATCCAGTGCATCGGCGCCACGACGCTGGACGAGTACCGGAAGTATATCGAGAAGGACAGCGCCCTGGCTCGACGGTTCCAGGAGATCGTCGTCGATCCGACCGGAAAGAACGAGACGGTGGAAATCCTCAAGGGGCTGCGAGAGCGATATGAGGAACACCATCGCGTTCAGATTACCGATGACGCGATCCTCGCGGCCGTGGATATGTCGGAACGCTACATCACCGCCCGCTGTCTTCCCGACAAGGCGATTGACGTTATCGACGAGGCAGGGGCTCGCGTCCGCCTGCGAGCGCTGACGCGTCCGCCTGATCTGAAGGATATCGACGAAGAAGTCGAACGCCTGAACAAGGAGAAGGAGGAGGCCGTCGCGAATCAGGATTTCGAGAAGGCGGCGGCGCTGCGGGATCAAGCGGACAAACTGAAGAAGAAGAAGGAGACGATCACTCGAGAATGGCGAGAGAAGTCACGCGAAACCGATGGTGTCGTGGATGAAGAGGTGGTCGCCGAAGTCGTTTCAAAAATGACCGGCATTCCGCTCACTCGCCTTTCCACCGAGGACAGTCTCCGCCTGATGCGAATGGAAGACGATCTGCACAAGCGGGTCATCAGCCAGGAGCAGGCAGTCAAGGCGGTTGCCAAGGCCGTTCGGCGAAGTCGGAGCGGCCTGAAGGATCCTCGGCGGCCCACCGGGTGCTTCATCTTCGCCGGGCCCACGGGCGTGGGTAACACGCTGTTGGCCAACGCGGTCGCCGAGGTCATGGTCGGCGACGCCGACGCGCAGATCCATATCGACATGAGCGAATACATGGAGATGCACAACGTTAGCC
>JBJHCD010000293.1:0-7029 GCA_050485845.1 Pirellulaceae bacterium
GCTCGAGGGTCCCTCGGGTACGGAACAAGAGGTGATTCACGGCACGGGAGGGGATCTGAACGAGTTCGCTTTACGAGCGGCTCACATGTACCTGAACATGATTTTTCGTGATGGCTTCTATCATGCGGATCCCCATCCCGGCAATTACGTGATGATGGCCGACGGCGTGGTGGGAGTTATCGATGCAGGCATGGTCGGAAGGATCGATGAGGAGCTTCGAGAACTCTTCGAAGACCTGCTGCTCGCCCTTTCCCGGCGCGATACGGTCCAATTGTGCGATCAGTTGATCCGAGCCTGTGCGGCTCCGACCGGCATCGATCCGCTGCTGTTCCGAGCGGATGTGAACGAGTTTCTCGCCGACTACGCCGGGCAGTCACTGCGAGAGTTTGACCTCAGCGGGGCCATTCGTCGTTTGACCGAGATCATCCGGCATCACAACCTCATCCTGCCCCCCGGCGTCTCCTTGGTGCTGAAAACGCTGGTCATGTTGGAAAGTTCCGCCAAGCAGCTCAATCCGGAATTCAACTTGATGGAATTGATTGAGCCGATGCAGTCCAAGTTGACTCGGGAACGGCTCAATCCAAAACGGTGGATGAACAAGTTGCGGCGTACCTATTACGATCTCGATCGACTCGTCGCGACCGGGCCGCGAAATCTGGCGGACCTGCTTGACCAGCTCAAGGATGGCCGAGTCACAGTGATGCACGAGCATGAACATCTGCAGTGGGCGGTCAATCGCCTCGTAATCGGACTCCTGGCCGCCGCTCTGTTTGTCGGGTCAACGCACCTCTGCACGCTTCCCATGCCTCCATCGGTTTCCGGGGTGTCGATACCGGGCGTGCTCGGCTGCGTCGTTGCCATTCTCCTCGGCGGACAACTGGTCCGCATCATCCTCCGAGATGGCGACTGAACGAACGGGACAGGTGGATTCCTTCTGGGCGTCAAATCGGGCATAATCGTCGAAATCGATCGCGGCAAGGATCCGCCCTCCGAGCGACTCGGCCACGGATACTTTACGCCGATTGAGACTGTAGTAAGTTGAGACAGGCGATTTCCTGGTTCTTTGAGCCGACATTTTCGGGGACGTGGTGACGGGCATGACTGATAGTAGTGGATTACATCACGTCCTGGAGAACGCTCGCCGGGAACTGCTAGACCTGACGACCCGAAATAGGCTGCTTCACACACCCCGGAATCGGACTCGATCCACCCGACTGGAGATCGTGGACGAGATGTCGGATGAGGTCTATTGGCGGCTGGCCGTCCAGGGAAAAGCGATGTCGTTCCTGGCTCGCTCCAGCCAACAGGATGAGAATCACAAGGAACTCGACGGGGGCCTGCTCTCGCAACCTGACGAGGTTCCAGCGGAAGCCGCTCGATCGACCAATAACGACGATCCATTGGTTCCGGGACCGGCATCGCGGCATCGCGACGATCAGCTGCAGACGGAGCTGGTTTCGGAGCAACTTCAGAAGCGACTGATCAAGTAGTTCTATGACGATCCGACCTATCAGGAGGAGCAGGGCGTCAATATCCTTTATCTCGCGATCGGCTTTTTGCGGTGGTACGAGGATGACAATTCGGACCGAGAACGATTCGCTCCCCTGCTGCTGGTCCCTGTCCAGCTTGATCGGCCCAATGCTCATTCCCGATTTAAGCTCCGCTATTCCGGGGACGAAATCACCACGAACCTCTCCCTGCAGGCGAGATTGAAGGCGGATTTTGGAATCGAACTTCCCGACGTCCCCGATTCCGAGGAGATGCTGCCCAGCGACTACCTCGCGCAGGTTCGCGAGGTGGTTCGCATGAAAAGCCGCTGGGAGGTATTGGCTGACGACATGGTGCTCTGGTTCTTCTCCTTCGCCAAGTTCCTCATGTACCGTGATTTGGATCCGACAAGTTGGCCGACGGATCGCCAACTGCAGGATCATGGACTGACTCGGTCGCTGCTCGCCGAGGGATTCCGGGGCGAACCACCGCTCTGTGGAGACGAAGAGAACATTGACCGGCATATTGCTCCGATCGACATGGTGCATGTCTTGGATGCGGATAGCTCTCAGACTCTGGTCATTGAAGAAGTCAAGCAAGGGAGGAATCTGGTCATTCAGGGACCGCCGGGCACGGGGAAATCTCAGACGATTGCCAATTTGATCGCCGCCGCGGTGAAGGCGGGCAAGACGGTGCTGTTCGTCGCGGAAAAGATGGCGGCCCTGGAGGTGGTTCAACGCCGGCTGATGCAAGTTGGCCTGGGTGAGATGTCCCTCGAGCTGCATAGTCACAAGGCACACAAGCAGACGGTCCTGAGTGACTTGGAGCGAGTGCTGCAGCTTGGGAAGCCGAAGCTGGGAGATGTAGAGGATCATTGTCGGCAGTTGACTGCCTGCCGGGACCAGCTGAACGACTACTTGCAGAAAATCCATTCGCCTGGGGAACCAAGCGGATTGTCGCTGTACCGCATCGTGGGAGAACTGGTGCGACTGCGGGCCGAGGGGGCGCCGTCCATTGACGCGACGTTGGAGGGGGCACTCGACTGGACTCCTGCTGATTGGGCGGAGCGAAGAAACCTGCTGGCGGATACGATTCAGCGATTGGAAGAGGTTGGGGATCCGATGCGGAATCCCTGGCGGGGCGTGGAACTCGACGTGGTGCTTCCAACCGACCTCGATCGATTTCTCAAGCGAATACCGTCATTGGTGGCGGACCTGGAAGCATTGCGTCAGGCTCACGATGAACTCGCCGAGCGATTGAAGCTTTCACTGTCAGCCGACTTTCGTTCGACTTCGCGGCTCGCACAAATCGCTCGCCGGTTGCTGATCGCGCCGGCCGCCGACCGCCGCGGGTTGGGCGAGAAGGTCTGGCGGGACCAGCGACCGAGAATCGAACAGCTGGTGGCCGAGGGGAAACGACTGGCCCAGTACCGCGAGGAGTTGAGTGGGCAGGTCGTCGAGTCGGGGTGGGATGTTGATCCTTCCGAGGCTCGGCGAAATCTAGCCGCGCATGGCCGGTCTTGGTTCCGGCTGTTTCATCGCGATTATCGTCAAGCGATGGCGTTTGTTCGCGGTATTGTCGTCGACCGTCCCCCGAGTGAATTCTCTCAACGGCTTCAGTTGCTGGACCAACTGATTGCCGCCAGAAAGTGTCGCCAAGCCGTTACGAATCAGGAGGCGGAGGAGCTTGGCCGCCAGGCATTCGGTTCCCATTGGTTGGGCGAGAAGTCTGATTGGAAGGGACTGGCGGCGATTCTCCAGTGGGAGGCCGAATGTCGCGAGGCGGCACTGGGCGTTGACATTCCCGGGGTGCTTTCCGAATTAGAGACTTTGTCGGGGCTGGAATCGTTGGTGAAGGCCATTCAGAACCGATTGAAGTCTGCGGCCAACGCGGTTACCGAGATTTGCGGCTTGTTACGTCTCGATTCGGCACTGGCCTTCCGTCGTACCGACTTGTTACAGGTTCCCTATGACGAGTTGGCCGAGAGGATGAGTCAGTGGGAGGCGTCGTCTCGCCAGTTGGCCCCCTGGGTCGCCTATTTCGTTCGGCATCGGCGACTCGAAGAGATCGGGCTTTCGCCGATTGCCCAGCGAATGCAACAGGGAGAGCTGGTCCCCCAGGAGGCTCTTGGATGCTGTGAATTGCTGTACCATGAAACGCTGATTCGAGAGGTTTTTCGGCGGCATCCGGAACTTGCTCGGTTCCATGGTGGTTCTCATGAGCAGCTACAGGCCGAGTTTCGCAAGTTGGATTTCGCTCGCATCGAGCTGGCTCGACAAGAGGTCGCCGCGGCCCACTATCAGCGTCTCCCTGCGGCGAGTGCGCAGGCGGGCGAGATCGGAGTCATTCGCCGAGAGATCCAGAAGAAGCGGCGGCATCTCCCCTTGCGGAAACTGCTCTCTGAGGCCGGTCGGGCCATGCAGGCCATCAAGCCGGTATTCATGATGAGTCCGATTTCCGTGGCCCAGTATCTCGAACCAGGAGGATTGGAATTCGACCTGTTGCTGGTGGATGAAGCAAGCCAGGTGCAACCGGTCGATGCCTTGGGGGCCATTGCCCGCTGTAAGCAGTTGGTGGTGGTCGGTGACAGCAGGCAGTTACCACCAACTCGCTTCTTCAGTCGGCTGCTGGACGACGAGGCTTTTGAGGATTCGGACGAGGGGGCATTGAAGGCGGGAGACATGGAAAGCATTTTGGGATTGTGTTGTGCCCAGAATGTCCCCCAGCGAATGCTCTCCTGGCACTACCGCAGCCGCCATCATTCATTGATTGCGGTTTCCAACCGGGAGTTTTACGACAACCGCCTGTACGTCATTCCCAGTCCGGCTCAGCCTGGGCCGGGCCAAGGGCTGATGTTCGTCCATGTTCCCGATGGTCTCTTCGACCGAGGTGGTTCGGCCAGCAATCAGCGCGAGGCTCAGGTGGTTGCTCAGGCGGTCATGGAGCACGCTCGGAAATTCCCCAGCCAATCGCTGGGCGTCGGGACCTTTTCCGTCGCTCAGCGAGATGCCATTTTGAATGAGCTGGAACTCCTACGCCGAGCGGACTTGTCGTGCGAGAGTTTTTTCGCGGGAGGGGTGTCGGAGCCGTTCTTTGTGAAGAATTTGGAGAATATCCAGGGAGATGAACGAGATGTCATCTTGATCTCGGTCGGTTACGGCAGAAATGCGGATGGCTACATGGCGATGAACTTCGGACCCGTTTCGAATGATGGAGGTGAACGGCGACTGAACGTCTTGATCACACGGGCTCGCGAAAGCTGCCGAGTCTATTCGTCGATTACCGCCAACGATATCGACCTTCAGCGAGCGAAGGCCCGGGGGGCCGCCGCCCTGAAGTCATTCCTGACCTACGCGGAAACGGGACTCCTGGACACTGGATCGCCCACCGGTCGGAACCATGATTCGGAATTCGAACGCCAAGTCGCCCTCGCGCTGGCTCAACATGGCTTCGATGTCGAGCCGCAAGTGGGGGTGGCCGGTTTCTTTATTGACTTGGCCATCCGGGATCCGGATCTTCCGGGACGGTACCTCTTGGGAATTGAATGTGACGGAGCCAACTACCATCGGTCACGTTCCGCCCGTGATCGCGATCGTCTGCGGCAAGCTGTTTTGGAGAACCGCGGTTGGAAGATCCATCGCATCTGGAGCACCGATTGGTTTCAGCGGCCGGAAGACGAATTGCGGAAGGTGCTGGGAGCCATTGAGCAGGCTCGGATGAGCTGGGCGAACCGCGAGACGGCCGGCATCGTCTCGGATTCTCCGGAGCGGATCACGGAGGCACCACCACCGGAAAACCCCACGATCGCTCGTGAAGTACATCGTGACCCGGAAGCAACTTCGGAAGGCACCTATCCCACTCGTCCCTATGAGGTGGCCAGCTTTCGAATCAGTCGCGGACGAAGTCTCCAACAACTTCGACCACCCGAATTGGCGAAGATTGTAACACGAGTCGTTCAAATTGAAGGTCCAATCCATCGAGAGGAAATCATTCGTCGCGTCACGCAGTTGGGCGGCTTGCAGCGGACTGGTCGGCGAGTGCGGGAGGCCGTGGAAGCGGCGTTGGCGAAGGCAGCTCAAGAACGTCTGCGTGAAGAAGACACAAACTTCTTCATGGTGAATGAGATCCAGGAGGTGCCGATTCGCGACCGAGGCGTCGTTCCCAGTTCGTCCCTGCGGAAGCCCGAAATGCTTCCTCCGGCGGAAATCCGTCAGGCCATGTTGGCAGTGGTAAGAGTTCACTTCGGGGTGGCGCACGACGAAGCCATCATCGAAACTGCTCGACTATTCGGCTATCGCTCCACAAGCCCCCAGCTCCGCGAAGTCCTGGAGCGGGAACTGGGGTTGCTCTTGAGCCAAGGAGAATTGGAAGAGCGTAATGGTCGCGTCTATCTGGCGTGAAAATCGTCCTTCAGGGGCGTGGCTTTTGTGGCAGGGTGCTGCCAGGATCGTCTGGATTTCTCCATCAAGCTTCCAGTTCAGATTTTTGTTTGTCGGCCAAACCCTGTTTGACAAGGGCAAAGACCCAGGCGACCAGCAAGCCGTTGATCACGAAGAACAGCAGGAAGACGGAGAGTCCTCCGATTTGGGCGGCGTCGGCATGTTGATCGAAGAGTGGGGTGATGTTGAGCGATTGGAGCCGAATCGCCTCCCGGACGACGGTCATGCCGATCACGGTGAGGGTGACACCAACGCTCAGAATCCCTAGGCCCTTCGCAGACAGTTCGGCCGTTTTCCCCAACCGAGTCCATCCGACCACTTGGACGATCAGGCCGATGGCGGCCAGCAGCGCGAAAGGGGCGGCCATGAAACTGAAGGCAGCCCCTGAAACCTCTTCCCAAGCGACGCTCATGTAAGTCACCGCGGCCAATCCAGCGCCGCCAAGACCGATGAGTGCCCCGATTGCCGATTGGCGGGCCTGCCGACGGATGGCCTCGTCCGGCCAGGGATGAGGTCGGTTTTGCTGCCGGGTCTGTTGGAACCAGACTTGCCAGAGCACCATGACGAGCATGGTGGGGATGGAACCGATGAACCAGATTCCCAGGCGAGGAATCAGGGCGGCTTCAAAATGCTTGAGCCGCTGCTGAGCATAGAATTCTCCCCAAGCCGCAGTGCTCTTGATGCTGAGCAGGTGGTTTTCGGTCCAAGAATAGGCAATGAAGGCAAAGCAAAGGAAGGCGGCCAAACCGATGGTCCGCTGCAGCCAAGGAGCCCGATTCGAAACCCGTTTGGTCTTCAGCAAATACAACAGATAAAAGCCGACAATCAATACGGGCAGAATGGCCATCCAGCGATGAAACAGCAACAGGTTGGCCGTATAGAAACTCTGTTTGTAGAGAATCTGAATGAACAGCAGCGGAGCCACTCCGGCGGTAATCGCCGCACTGAGAAAAAATGGCATCCAGTCCCGCAAGATGGACTGGATCGGTTGGCGCTGGTCGTCGATCGGACCCAATAGCCGGCTGATGGCCAACCATCCCGTCCCGGCCAGCACGTAATTCATGAACAAAACATGAATCACAAGCGTGACGACATACAGGAC
>JBJHCD010000294.1:0-7006 GCA_050485845.1 Pirellulaceae bacterium
CCCAACTGTTGAGCCCATTCGAGGCGCCGCCCCGATGACTCGGACCGCTCGATCATCCGCTCCAGCTGAATCGCTCGGAGGTCGGTCAGCCCGAGTTGCCGGAGATAGCGTTCCAGTCGTTCCGCTTCTTCGCGAGGCATCTCTTGGGCACGCACGATCGGCCGATCGAAACAAGGGAGGGGCCCCGGGTCGATCACTCCCAGGACAACAACCCCCAAAAAGACAACTCTGAGCACGGCAGCCCTCAGCACGGCAACTCTCAGCACGGCGACTCCTAGGAGGAATACTTTTCTGACCAGGCTCCAAACATGTCCGTTTACCATCGTCTCTCTCCGTCAGGATCCCGCAGCGGGCGCTTCCGAGATCGGAAGGTAGGAGACGGGAACGAACCGCGCTTCCTTGCAAGCTTGAATGGCCGCCGCCGCCATTCCGAACGGAACATCATCGCCAACTCGGACAAAGGCCCCATCCCGCTTGTTGTCAAACAGCCGCAACACTTCCAACAGGTCCGCAACGGACTCGAACCGGCGCATCCCCAGCTGATAGCGAAATCCCGTATCACCACGCACGATATCCACAATGGCCGGCTGCAGGTCGCTCACCGCCTCGGTGGGCGAGGGGCGTTCGACGCGAATCGCGGGATCCAGATTTCTCTCGGTCTGCACGAAACTGCTGGTAACCATGAAGAAGATGAGCAGCAAGAACACGACATCGATCATGCTGGTCATGGACAATTCCAACTTGGTTGCCTGCCGTTTGTGTCGGGAAAGTTTCACACGTGTCCTCTCGCTGTTTCTCGCTATTTCTCTCTGTTTCTCTTTCTTACTCTTTCTTTCTCTTTATTTCGGCTCAGCGGCCATCGGGAGTCCGAATGGCGAGGCGAATCCGCGAAATCTGCATCTGGGACAAAGCTCGCACCAATTCATTCACGGTCCGACTTACCCCTCGCTCATCCGCTCGGATCACCACTGACATTCGAGCGGGATCGTCACCGACTCGAAACAATTCATCGCCAACCAGGGTGACGACATCCCCGAGCGACATGGTCATTCCGCCGATAATGATTTCTCCTTGATCATTCACGTTGATCGTCATTATGGTCGGCTGCTGCTCTTCTCCTCCGGATAGTCTGGGAAGTTCGATCGGCTGCAGATTCACTTCGGATACCTGCGAAACCATCATGAAAAAAATGATCAAGAGGAAGACGATGTCGATCATCGGCGTCATGTTCAACGCGACGGTGGTCTCCCGCTTCCGCTTGCTGAGTTTCATAAAGTAACCTGAACCATCCCCGGAGAACCGATCTGTCTCCATCAGTATCGATCGATTGCAGTCCAAGACGGTCTGTTTCGACCGGTTATCGTCTGAATCGACCCTGTATCCATCTGTATCCGCTAGTAACCATCGGGAGTCTTTGGTGGAAATCAGCGGCGCCGACCAAGGGGTGCCATGATCTGTTCCACTCGGCTCCCCGCCTCGGCAATCAGCGAATCGATCTTGTTGCGAAAGAAGCTGAACGCGACCATCGCGGGGATAGCGACCAGCAGGCCCATCAAGGTTGTCATCAGAGCCTGGCTGATTCCGCCGGCCAATTGATCGGGCCGCGCCATGCCTCCCGACGAGGCAATCACGTTAAATGCCTTGATCATTCCAATCACCGTCCCGAGCAACCCCAGCATGGGAGCGATCGCCCCGATGACTCCCAGAATCTCCGTCTTGCGGTACAGTCGAGCCGTCTGGTCCTCGCCCGCCTCTTCGACGGCGGCCCGGTATTCGGCAAATCCGAATTCCGAACTCTGGAAACGCTCCAGACCGGCAAGCACCACGAAGGTGAACAACGACTGGTTGCCAGGATCGCGACATGTCTCGAGAGCCTCCTCGATTCGCCCTTCCTCCAGTAGGCCATCCAGCACCTCGACCACTTCCTCCGGCATGATTACTCCTTTGCGAATCGTCAGAGCATGCTCGATGATGAAGCCGACAGCCACCATCGAGAGGAGGAAAATCAGCAGTCCGACGATGCCGCTTTCCAGCAACGACTGCAGGATCGTCCTCTGTTCGCCCTCGACTGACCCGCCTGCCGTTTCCCGAGCGGGTGAAGGGGAGGTCGCCGTTGGTCCGTCGGCCGCATCCCCCACATCGTCCAGGCTATCCAGTTCCTGACCGAACAGGCTGGATGAATGCCAGTCGGCCATTCTCTCCGGCGACACTCCGAGCACTCCCAGCAGGAGCACGATGGAGGCGAAACTCAATGTACATGCTGCCCTTGGGAAGGGACGCCGAGTCACCCGCAGTTTCATAGGTTGGTTATTCCTGAATCTTCCGTTGCCGAGCGTGAAAGGTGGTCCCGAATGTTCGCCTGAGTTCCTCGAGCAATATTTCTCCTTCCACGGCCCGGTCGGCTTGGAGGAGAGTCTTGCCAGCCGCATCGAGGGCCGCCGCGGCCAAGTCGGGATAGCTGGAAGCATGCGAGGCGGGAAGTCGCAACAGGTGGAGGATCGCCTCATCGACGTCACTCTCCTGGGCATTCCGGGCTTTCCAGATGCCGAGCCAGTAGAGGGCCAAGGCTCGATTCATACCCTCCAGACGCGACCAGGTAGCCTGTAGTTGACCGATTCCCGGTCCCGATTGGTCGGCCAGGATTTCCTGCTGAGCATTCAGGATATCGGCCAATTGCCGTAGCGATTCCCGATCAGAATCGAACAGCCGCAATGCCGAGGCAACTCGTCCCGATTCTTCCGCTCCCACGGCCAGGGAGGCGTAGTAGAGCGGCACGGCGGGGGGCCACGGTTTTCTCATTCCTCCCACCACTCGCCCGATTCCGGGCAGGGCCTTGCGGGCCGCGGCGCCGTCGAACCAGATGGGAAGCAGTTCGTCCGACAGTCCCGTTTCCGGATCCCAGCGTAGTCGGCGGTCTCCAGGGAGAGGAATCGGCGCGCCCCGAGGTCGATGCCGAAGAAACTCGATGCAGAGCAGGTAGGGTTCCAGCGCGGCTTCGCGCTGACCAGCGGCCAAGCGGGCCCACATCAGCCCCTGAAACACCATATAGGCTGTCGAGCTTCGCCGAGAAACATAGCGGGGATAGACGGACTCCGCCGGTTCCAAAATCCCCTGATAATCTCCCACCGTCAAGCGTTGGCGGATTCGATAGAGTGGTTCGCCAAGCTCTGCCAGCAACTGGTCGAACTCCGCCTGCCTTTCGGCCACCGTCCCCCGTTCGACCTCATCCCAAGAAAGCGTTCGTCCGTTGTCCAACCGGATACCATCTTCGTGAAACTGGGTAACCGTCCCGTCGGAAATAATCTCCAAGTTCCGGAGTATAATCCGATCCGCCGACTGGACCTCGGGCGAATGAAACCCTCCGCTCCCCACCAGGATGAAGCAGAGTCCGGCGACGATGTGAACGAACCGTCGCCGGCCACCGGTAGGATGGATCATCGAAGACGGCATGAACGTGGCCATGCTCCCGATACTTGGCGGTGACCAGGCCGAGGATCGCAATGTCTCGCTCATTCGCCGCTTCATCCCAATTCGATCGTCCGATCCAGAACTCGCTGCACGTCCGCGTCCACTGTCAGCTGCTGGGCATGAAGGTAGCCGCGATGGGAGAGTGAGAACTCTCGATAGAGCTGATGCATGACGATGCCCGCGACGCACAGTTGCCGGAAGCCCTCGAAGCAACGGACCGTAAACTGCGGGTCCTCGCGATCGCGGAAAACTCGCCACCGTTCCGGTTCGATTTCCACATGCACGGCCAGCAATCGCTCGGGCGTCTCAAAGGCCGTGTTGATCGCCTTGACTTCGAGCAGTCCGCGCGGGAGGGAGGCCACCACGATCGCGCGAGCTTCCGCCGACAGGTCCGGCATCATTTCGGAATCGAAATCTCGCACCAGGGCCTGACTGGCCAGCGTCGCCAGCGCGACGATGGACGGAGCCCCGACCCCCAGTTCCTCCCAGCATCTCGCCAGGGGATCGTCATTCGGATATGCCTGAAAAAGCATCGTTGCCATTCCTCTCGTTCCCTGCCAGCCCCCAGACCACCGTCTGCCCAAAATCGCCGTCTGTCCAAAAACACCTTTCTTACATCACCCGCATTGTAGAGGATCCCGAACCCGATCGACCAGCAAATGCCACCTGAAATCCCTCTCCCAAGCAAAAATCCCCTCACCTCTCGCCACTCGTCCCTCAATCCTCGCCCCTCGCCCTTTCCCCCTTTCCCATATACTCTCACCCACTTGGGCCGATTATCATGGGACTCGGAATTTCGCCTGTTTCCCCGCGGAACCTCTCTCGAAACTTGTTCCGCACCTCTTCCTCACACTTTGCTGACAAGGAACTTCCATGAAACGTACCACGCGAACCATCACGCGGCGGCGATTCGTCCAGCATACGGCGGCCGCCCTGTCCGTTCCCTGGATCATTTCGTCCGGTGCCCTGCGTGCCCAAGACGCCGCTCCCAGCGAACGACTGAACGTGGCCTTTATCGGCATGGGACGCATGAACCGAGGACACCTGGGGCATTTCCTGGGCCAGCAGGATGTCCAGGTCGTCGCGGTTTGCGATGTGGACACTCAGCGTCGCGAGCACGCGCAGGCGACTGTCGAAAAGCGATATGCCGAAGCGACGAAGGCCGGGACTTATTCCGGATGCCAAGCGGTGGAAGACTATCGGGAATTGCTGAGCCGTGACGACATTGATGCCGTGGTGATCGCGACTCCCGACCATTGGCATGCCATTCCCGTGATCGAAGCCTGCCAGGCAAAGAAGGATATCTACTGCGAAAAACCGCTCTCGCTGACGATCCATGAAGCCAAACAGATGATCGACGCAGTGCGAAAATACGACGTGGTATTCCAGACCGGCAGTCAGCAGCGGAGCAGCCAGGAGTTCCGCCGAGCGTGCGAGTTGGTTCGGAGCGGTCGGATTGGAAAGTTGCAGCGAATCATCGTGGACGTCGGCAGTCCGAGCCGACCTTGCGATCTCCCGGAAGAAGAGATGGAACCGGGACTGAACTGGGATGCCTGGCTCGGCCCGGCACCCGAACGCCCCTACAATTCCGTGCTCAGTCCCCGAGGTATTCACGATCACTTCCCGGCTTGGCGCGACTACAAGGAGTACTCCGGTGGCATGATGACCGACTGGGGAGCGCACCATTTCGATATCGCCCAATGGGCACTCGACATGGACGAGTCCGGGCCGGTCGAAGTCATTCCGCCGGATGATCCGAACGCGGATCGGGGCGTGCGGTATGTCTACGCCAATGGGGTCGAGGTGATCCATGGCCAAAGTGGCGGCGTCCGCATGATCGGAGAAGACGGAGAGATTCTGGTCAATCGCGGAAAGTTGGAAAGCACTCCCGAATCGATCCTCGAATCTCCCGAGGAAGAATCCGATGTTCAGCTCTATCGGTCCCCAGGCCACCAGCGCGATTGGCTCGACTGCGTCCGCTCGCGGAAACGCCCCATCTGCGACGTGGAGATCGGCGCCCGGTCGGTGACGGTTTGCCACTTAGGGAATCTGGCCTACTGGCATCACCGCAAACTGAAGTGGGATCCCAAGAACTGGCAAGTCGTGGGTGACGACGAAGCCAATGGCTGGCTGGACCGCGAACGCCGCGACCCCTGGCAACTCCCGACGGTTTGACCTGCCCGACGTTCGGAAAGCCCAAGCGTTCTCATTGCCTGATGAGAATCTTGCCCGATGAGATGATTACCCGGCGCGGTGGTCACCCGGTGAGACAGTCACCCGGTGAGACAGTCACCCGGTGAGACAGTCGCACGTCGAGAAAGTCGCCCGAAAACCCGGCCACTCAAGTGGATGTTTGGGTCAGGCTCGTTTAGTGCTCCGGTACCCCGTTGCGGTTGCAAGCTGTCGAGTTTGACAGGCTTGCAACCGCGTTTTTTTTGAGGGGAAACCGACTGGATTACGTCGTCAGTTCGGCCGTCTGCATTTCCACCATGCGGCGGTAACGCTGGTCTTGGGCCATCAATTCTTCGTGCGAACCGATTTCGACAAGCCGTCCCTCGTCCAGGACCAAGATGCGGTCGGCCAGGGCCACGGTGCTCATCCGGTGAGCGATCACGAAGCAGGTGCGGCCTTGCAGCAATGTCCGCAGGCTGAGTTGAATGGCCCGTTCGCTTTCCGAGTCGAGATTGCTGGTGGCTTCATCCAGAATCAAGATCTTCGGATCGGCCAACAGGGCTCGCGCAATGGCCAGCCGCTGCCGCTGCCCGCCGCTGAGCTTCACTCCTCGCTCGCCGATCACCGTCTGGTAGCCTTTTTCGAGCGACAAGATAAAGTCATGTGCACATGCGCCGCGCGCAGCCTGCTCGATCTGCTCCTGGGATGCTTGCCGAGCGGCATAGGCTATGTTCTCGGCGATGGTCCCATCAAACAGGAAGACATCCTGTTCCACGATTCCCAGCAGCCCCCGGTAGCTTTCGACATGGATGTCTC
This sequence comes from Pirellulaceae bacterium, assembly GCA_050485845.1. Lineage (GTDB taxonomy): Bacteria > Planctomycetota > Planctomycetia > Pirellulales > Pirellulaceae > JBJHCD01. The sequence continues at coordinate 6,457 of JBJHCD010000294.1, forward strand.
GCAGGTCGCGGCCGTCCAGTTCAACGCAGCCTTCCGTCGGATCATGAAACCGGGCAACGAGGTTGCAGAGCGTCGTCTTGCCGGATCCGCTCCGGCCGACCAGGGCGATTGTCTCTCCCGGCGCGGCGACGAAATCGATCTCCCGCAGTACCACTCGAGTGGATTGCGGATATTGAAAGGAAACATTTCGGAAGCAGATCTCGCCTCGCACCGCGGCCGGCTCGATTCGCCGAGAATTCTCCGAGCGAGGCATTTCGCGTGGTTCGGTCAACAGATCGAGGATTCGCTCCAGCCCGGCCAGGTTATTTTGAAAGGACGTGGCACTGGAGACGAGCGTCGCCAGGGGATCGAGCAGCAGGGCGAGATAGAAGAGGAACATCATCAGGTCCCCCAAGGTCAGTTCCCCTTCCAGAATGCGGTAACCACCGTAAACCAGCAGCAATGCCGAGGCGAGGGGAATCAGCCACTCCCAGATCAACTCGATGGCCCGAGCCCACCACCAGACGAACAGCTGCTGACGGATCAATAGATTATTCGCTCGGACATACCT
>JBJHCD010000295.1:0-5662 GCA_050485845.1 Pirellulaceae bacterium
CCCCCAGAATCCATCGGCTCGGTGGATTCCTCCAAGTCATCGATCGGCCAAGCGTACAGCGTCGCCAGATACCAGACCACGGCCGAGGCCAGCGAAATCCCGATATGCCAAGCCATTCCCGCCGGCAAGAATCCGCCGACCAGGTAGGTGCTTTCCCATAAAAATTCGTCCTGATGCAAAAGGATCAGCAACAGGACCATCGTCCAAATAATGAGCTTCATGAGTTCGATTCAGAGGTGCACGACAAATGGTCGAATCCGAACTCCCACGGTTCTAGCACTATCGCCGACCTCCATCCAGAACCCCACAATCAGCCGTGCCGTCCGCAACCACGTGACCACCCCAGACGGAGTGTTCGAGACCATGCAATCTCATTGGATGAGCCAACTTCAGCAAGACCGGAACCGAGAAACTCAGGATGCCTGGGAGAGTTTTCGGTCGCATCGGGAGGAGGTCATGCAGCTACGCCGTCTGCGCACTTCAGATTCACCGCCGCGCTCACGCAGAAGCCAGGCAATTGTCCTGACCATGGGGTGGCGAGAGGGAGCACGAGAATGGAGAGACGACGACCCATCGCTTTCTCTCACTAGAAATCTCGAGAAGTCTCAAGAAGTCTCAAGAAAAAACGCACGAGATCCCAGGGACCCCGTGCGCCGGCGTAACCATCGGCCGAAATGCGGCGTCGCTATCCGGCCAGTCCGGCGAACAGCGGTGTCGAAAGGTATCGTTCACCCAGGCTGCACATAATAGTCACGATGCGTTTGCCTTGAAATTCGGGGCGAGCGGCGACTTGAGCGGCGGCCCACATGTTGGCTCCACTGCTGATGCCGGCCACGATCCCTTCCTGCTTGGCAAGCATTCGCGCCCATTCGAAGGCCTCTTCATCGTCCACGGTGATTACCTCGTCGACCAGGCTGGTGTCGAGGTTCCTGGGAATAAATCCGGCCCCGATTCCTTGAATCCGGTGCTTGCCCGGCTTGCCGCCGCTGATCACGGGGGAATTCTTGGGCTCCACCGCGATCGCCTTGAAGTTCGGATTCCGAGACTTGATGAAGCGGGCAACCCCCGTGATCGTCCCTCCCGTGCCGACACCCGCCACGATGGCGTCGATATCGCCTCCACTATCCTCCCAGATTTCCGGCCCCGTGGTGATCTCATGAATCTTGGGGTTGGCCGGATTCTCGAACTGCTGCGGCATCCAGGCATTCGACTCGTTTTCCACCATCTCCCCCGCCGCTCGGATCGCACCCGGCATTCCATCGGCTGCCGGAGTGAGCACCAAATTGGCGCCCATCGCCCGGAGCAGCGCCCGCCGCTCGACCGACATCGATTCGGGCATGGTCAGCGTCAAGCGGTATCCTTTCGCGGCACAGACAAACGCCAGCGCGATCCCCGTGTTTCCGCTCGTCGGCTCGATAATGTGAGTATCTGGGCGGATCGTTCCCGCCTGCTCAGCCGCGTTGATCATCGCCGCGCCGATTCGATCCTTGACGCTGTTAAGCGGTTGAAAAAATTCGCACTTGGCGAAAACGGTCGCTTGTCCTTGGGGAATCAGCCGATTAATGCGAATCATGGGAGTATTCCCAATGGCCGACGCGGCGTTGTCGTAAGTCTTACCGTGAGGCATCTCATTCCTCCTTGGACGAAATTTCGAGTAATTTGGATGGCGTGGAACTTTTTGAGCCGGAGCGGACCGCGAGAGACGTACAACACTCCCTTGGCAAAGTGCCTATGTTGTAGCGAGAAACCCGGGGGGAGAGGTAGACCGCTTTGACAGAGAATACTGAACCCGATGCAAATCACAACCCTCGGAACGAAAGCCACCGGAATTCCTCCAATTCCCCTTCGCGGGGTGAAAAGGTCGAGTTTCCCGCGTCGAACTCCCCGCAACGTCCTCCCGGCGAGCCCATCGAACGGTGGCACGCCCGATTACGTGGCCAAGTTCAAGGGGTCGGATTTCGACCCTTCGTCTATCGACTGGCGCGGGAACTTGGGCTCGGTGGCTGGGTCGGCAATGATTCGGGAGGCGTCGTGTTGGAGGTCGAGGGATTGGCGAGTGCCACTCAACAATTCTTTTTTCGGCTCTCGCGTGAACTCCCTCCGCCAGCGACCCTGGCCCCCTTTCAACCTCGGAGAATCCCCTCCATCTCGACGGAAGTCTCTGGATTCACGATACGGACCTTCGAACAACTCTCCTCTCCCGCCACCGGCAACCTGCCCGCGACGGCCATCCTTCCCGACTTGGCCCCTTGTCCACTCTGCCTGGATGATATTCGGCAACCTCAGGGACGAAGACGGGATTATCCCTTCACCAATTGCACTCAGTGCGGACCTCGCTTCAGCATCCTTCTGTCCCTCCCCTACGACCGGGACCGCACGACGATGCGGCCCTTCGATCTCTGTCCGCTCTGCCGTCGCGAATACGAAGATCCAGCCGATCGACGATTTCATGCCCAGCCCAACGCCTGCCCCCAATGCGGCCCTCGGCTGATTTGGCTCGACGCCACCGGGAAACGACTTCCCTTGGCGAACGACTCAAACGACTCCGCTTTTGGGTCGCCATCTCCATTGACTCCCTCCGGAGAAATGATATGGCCCGTTGGCAAGTCCGAGCAAGTACTGTCTGGCAACCTGACTGTTCCTCCCGATCACCCGACCCACGCCATCCACGCCCCGTCATCCATCGACGCCATGCGTCTGATTCGGGAGGCCGTGACGGCGATCGAGTCGGGTTGCATCGTCGGGCTCAAGGGAGTCGGCGGCTTTCAATTGCTGGCGGATGCGACCAATCCGACCGCGGTGGCAAGATTGCGGCAGCGAAAAGGACGTCCCACCAAGCCGTTCGCCCTGATGTGCCGATCGCTGGACGAAGTGCGAGCAATTTGCCATCTCTCCGCCGCCGAAGCCTCGCTTCTCGCGTCCCCGGCCGCTCCCATCGTCCTGCTGGAATCTCGCGATGCCGACAATGACAATCGGACGGAGAACTGGCGGCAAGTCGTCGCTCCCGGACAATCTCGGCTGGGTGTCATGCTACCCAGTTCTCCCATGCATGATTTGCTGATGCGGCATTTCGCTATCCCCCTGATCGTGACCAGCGGAAATGTTCACTCCGAGCCAATCTGCATCGACGACAACGAGGCCATCCTGCGTCTCGGTTCCATCGCCGATTATTTCCTCACGCACAACCGAGAGATCGCTCGGCCCGTGGACGATAGCGTGGCCGTCGTCTGGCAAGAGAAGCCGCGGATCTGGCGTCGAGCACGCGGTTATGCTCCTCTCCCCCTCCCACTTGCTCATTGTTCGCAACCGATGTTGGCGATGGGGGGCGACCAGCGCAGTTGTCTGGCGATTGGGATGGGTGGTGAGGCCGTACTAAGCCAGCACTTGGGGGACTTGACCAGCGAGCAGGCGATCCTCACGTTCCGCCACGTTCTCGAGGATCTCCTCCGCGTTTACTCCGTGCAACCCGAGGTAATCGCACACGATCTCCATCCAAGTTATCACGCCACGCGGATGGCGAAGGAGTTGTCGAACCTGTTTCCGAGCGCTCGGCTCCTCCCCGTCCAACATCATCACGCTCACTTGGCAGCCTGTCTTGCGGAGCACGAACTTCCCTCACATGAAAACGCGTGTGGAGTGGTATGGGATGGAACCGGATTCGGAGTGGACGGAACGATCTGGGGAGGGGAGTTCCTGGTCGGAAATCAGCGGGAATTTCGTCGAGTTGCCACTTGGAGACCTTTTGTGCTGCTGGGAGGCGAAGAGGCAATCCGGCACCCCCGCCGAATTGCACTCGCCCTTTTGTGGCAGGTTCTTGGCACGGATGTTTGGGAGTCGTCAGTGGGCCGGACCTTTCCAGCCTCCCAGCGGATCTTGCTGGAACGTCTGCTCCGAAGTGCCGATGACGCTGGTCGCCAAGAGGCCTCGAACCCGTACCAGGCACTCACCTCCAGTGTCGGACGGTTGTTCGATGGCCTGTCCGCGATGCTCGATCCCCATCAACCGGTTCACTTTTCGGGTGAAGCGGCGATGCGAGTCGAAGCGATCGCTGATCCGGCGGAAAAAGAAGGTTATCCATGCGAATCTCGACGAGTTGACGAATCACGCACCGGTTTTCCTGGCGATAAGTTAAATCCTGTTCCCTCCCGGTCAACCCAGTCAGAAACAAACTCGAGTCGTGATCCGGCTGCAGGAAATTCGGCTGGGGATTCGCCATGGACCGAGAGTTTCACGCCGGGTGGATTGATCGAACTCGATTGGCGCCCGATGTTCGCGGAGGTCGAACGTGACGTATCGCGCGGCATTCCACCTGGTCGCATCGCCGCCCGATTTCAATCGGGACTCGTCACCGCCGCGGCACGAGTGGTGCGGAGCATCGGCTTGGGGCGAGTCGTCTTGAGCGGTGGTTGTTTTCAGAATCAGCGACTGACCGAGTCGCTGGACCAGGAACTACGAGAGATGGGATGTGACGTTCTGCTCCATGAACGCGTCCCTCCCAACGACGGAGGCTTGAGTTTCGGACAACTGGCCGTGGCCGCGGCCAAACATCGAGGCCCAACGTTCAGTTAAATCACGCCGTCCATTAGATGCACCTGAACTTCGTCTCCCTCGGCATGGCACCGGTCGCCTGGAGGGAAATAGGCGAGCGAGTTGGCATGGGCCAGCGTTCGCAAGTCGGCGGAACCTTTCCAGGCCAGCGGACAGACGGTCTCTTTCCCATCCACTCGCCGATAATCGGCCGGAAAATAGGTCGGACGATTACCCCGCTGTTGATGCGAGTGGGTGAGACGCGCGGTGGTGGTCGCCAACGAACTCCCCGTTCCTCCAGACAGCAGGTCGAGAGCCAGGCGGACAAACAGTTCAAAACAGACCAGACTACTCACCGGATTTCCCGGAAGCCCAAAAACCAGGGAGGTGCCGCCGTCGGTCTCCCGCACGCCGAACCAGATCGGTTTGCCCGGTTTGAGTTCGACTTGATGAAAGACTTGGCTCACTCCCAGTCGCTCCAGAATTTTTGGTGTCAGGTCCATGACTCCCGCGGAGACGCCGCCCGACAGCACCAGGACATCATGCTGGAGTCCACTCTGGATGGCCTGAGTCAATAAGTCTTCCTGATCGGGAGCGATGCCGAGATTCGTCGGAATCCCACCCGATCGAACGACCTGAGCGGTCAACATGGGGCCGTTGGAATTGCGGATTTGCCCCGCGGCCGGAGTCTGCTCGTGCGGCACCAACTCGTCCCCGGTCGACAACACCGCTACTCGAGGTCGCGGGTGCGCGAGCATTTCGGCGGATCCCACCTCGGTGAGCAATCCGATTTCAATGGGACGCAACCGTTTGCCTCTCGTCAGGATGATCTCCCCCTTCCGCATGGAGACTCCTTGACGAAGGATGTTCTCACCGGGTTGCACGGCGTCCAGCAGAATGTGGACGATGTCCGCCTCATGACTCTGAGTCGCGGGAACTGAAGTAGAGGCCGATAAGGCGTCGGAATTCGCCGGGCGCGGATCTCTCGACGTCCGTTCGACCATGACCACCGCGTCCGCGCCGGAGGGTATCGGCGCTCCGGTCATGATGTGCGTGGCCGTCCCTGGAGTCACTTCCTGCCGGGGCAGGCTGCCTGCCAGTACTTGTTCAATTACCTTGAGCGGAGTCCCTGCGG
>JBJHCD010000295.1:5672-7005 GCA_050485845.1 Pirellulaceae bacterium
TGCGGATTGGATGTCGGCGGCTCGCACGGCGTAGCCATCGACCAATGCCTTGTCGTGGGGGGGCGAGTCCACGTCGCTGGAGACGTCCTCCGCGAGCACCAAGCCGAGCGAATCCAACAGTCGAGTCGGCTGGGGCGGAATCGGGCGAGCATGTCGCCGCACCAGATCCAAGGCTTGCGTGACGGTAATCATGCGGCTACTCGTGTTTCAATGAATCGTCGCAGCAGGTCCGTCCCGCATTCAGTCAGAAAGCTTTCGGGATGAAACTGCCACCCTTCGACCGGCAACTGCCGATGTCGGATCGCCATGATCTCCCTCTGGCCGTCCGCATCGATGGACCAAGCGCTGACTTCGAATTGATCGCTGAGCGTCTCGGGTTGAATGACGAGACTGTGGTAGCGAGTGGCGATGAATGGATTGGGGAGTCCGGCAAAGACACCGCGACCATCATGGTGAATCCGATCGGTCTTGCCGTGCATGAGATGCCGAGCGCGAACGATGGTCGCCCCGGTTGCCTGGCCGATCGATTGGTGGCCGAGACAAACGCCTAACAGCGGAATCTTGCCGGCACACTGCCGAACCACCTCCACCGAAACTCCCGCCTCCGACGGAGTGCAAGGACCGGGAGAGATGATCAGGTGAGTTGGATTGCGGCGGAGGATCTCCTCGACTTCGATCTGGTCATTCCGGTGGACCTCGATTTCAAGTCGGGGATCGATTTCCCCCAAACGCTGGACCAGGTTGTAGGTGAAGGAATCGTAGTTGTCGACGACAAGAATCATTGGTTTGGGACTATTGTCTTCTCGGATCGGCCCGTGGCAGCCCAAGGGGCAATGAGAACGGGGTGGCAAGGTGGGGGAACAACAAGCAAGGAATAAGAGGCTCGCCCGCGAGCCTCTGTTACCGGGAACCATTGCACATCCGTGCGTGTCGAGCTGATCACGGGTTGCGAGCAGCAGTGAAGACGCCATCTTACTCGGACCACCCAATCGGTTCCCAGACCCCCTCGGACACCAAAGACATCAGATCCGAAGACACCCGTCCGCTTCGAATCGCTCCGCGAAGAACTGCTCTATCGAGGGGGGCGCACGACCAACTGAAGAGCTGGCACCAGGGGAACCACTCACTCGATCGCACATAGACCACCCCGCCGAGGGACATTAGCGAATCCGAAGACACCCTAACGGTCTGAGTTCGGCCCATCAAAAACCCCTCCTTAACACCAATACTCCTGGCCCATAGATGGGTAAAGCAGGACCAACTGGCGGAGTAGTGAGGAGCTTCGAACGGGAGCCGTTCGCCAGCTCGGGCAATTTTCAGTTTGCATTTGCGA
>JBJHCD010000296.1:0-6985 GCA_050485845.1 Pirellulaceae bacterium
TCACTCGAGACTTGGCGAGAGAGTTTGGCCACCGGCCTGGAGACGTTCGAGAAGATCCTCCGTCGCCGACCGCTGGTCTTCGGCCGGCGCCAGTATGGCCTCAGCCCCCTCATGCCGCAGGTGCTCCACCGCTTCGATTTTCACGGAGCCCTCCATGCCACCTTGGACGACGGCCAGTTTCCCGAAGCATCCCAAGTGAAAACTCGCTGGGAAGGTGCCGACGGGACCGCCATCGACGCGATCGCCCGAGTTCCACTGGATGCCCAGCAGCCCGGCACATTCCTCTCCCTCGCGCTCCGCTTGGGGGAATCCATGGACATGGACCACGTCGCGACCCTCTGCCTGGCCCACTGGCCCGGACACGTCAGTCGCTGGTACGACGAGCTACGGCGGATCACTCGCTACACGGCAGCCCTCGGGCGATTCACGACCATCGAGCATTACTTCCGCGAAACCGTCCTTCCCGGACACCTCGACCGGTTCACCAGTGACCAGTATCGTTCCCCCTACCTCGCCCAGCGACTCGAACGCCACGAAACAGACCCGATCTCATCCGCCCAGCAGTACTGGCGTGAAACGATCCACCGTCGCCACGAAACGGTCCTCCAGGGGCTCCACCGAGTGCTCATCGAAGTCTTCCCCTCGCCACCCCAGCCGACATCGACCGTTCCTGCCGACAAATCGTCTCCCCCGACTCCCTCTCCCACTCCCACTCCCACTTCCTCTTCATTAAAGCAACTCAGCCAGACACTGCAGACTCAACCAGGAAAATCGACGCAGTCCGGCACAACCACGCCACAAGGAGGGGAAGGAGGAGGAAATGGAGGATATCTCGTCTTCAATCCCTCTCCCTTCGCTCGACGATTGGCCCTTGAGTTCCCCTCGTCGGCTCCCCTGGCGGAGTCCGCCGAGTGCATCGCCAAGGAATGGACCGGCGACCAGGTCCGAGCCGTGGTGGAGGTGCCATCCTGCGGATTCGCCTGGCTGGAAGGGGGGGAGGCGAGTCAGTCTGAACTCGCGAAAACGCAAAAAATCGCCAAACGCCGCTCCCGTCGCCATCCCCTCTTGGCCGAGGAGGGAGTGCTGCGTAACGAGTATTTCGAGGCCCGAGTTCACCCGGAGACGGGAGGACTCCTCTCGATTCGCAGCTTTACCGGACGAGGTAATCTCTTGTCCCAACAGCTCGGCTTCCGACTCCCCCCTCAACCTCGCCCGCATGGAAGTGAAGACCAGCCGGAAAATCCCACTCAGCACTACACCCGCATGGTCTCGCAGTCTCAGAAAGTTGTCACCGCCTCGGCCGTGCATGGCGAGATCCGGAGCGAAGGCGTGCTGATCGACGAGGAACAGCAGGAGGAAGTCGCCCGGTTCGTGCAGATCATGCGGGTTTGGCGAGGAAAACGAAACCTGGAACTCGAAATCCAACTCACCCCCCATCGCCCTCCGCGAGCCGATCCTTGGAATTCCTACTACGCCAGTCGATTCGCTTGGGGGGACGAAGAGGCCCTGATGGCGCGGAGCTTCCAGGAAACTCGACAATCCACCAAGTTGTCGCGGGTCGAGGCCCCTCATTATTTCGAGATCGACAACGGCCACCAGAAAGTCGCCGTCTTGACCGGCGGTCTCCCCTTCCACCGAATCGTCGGAAACCGGGCGCTCGACACGCTCCTGATCGTTCATGGCGAGTCACAGCGAACATTCCGATTGGGAATCGGCGTCGAACTGTCACATCCCTACCTCGAGGCCCTCGATCTGCTTTCCACCCCACTGGTCCAATCCATGCCGGCTCCACCCCATGGAGCGCCGAGCGGCTGGTTTTTCCAGACCGGAGTGAAGAACGTCGAACTGACCCACCTCGAACCGCTGCTCGAGGAAGGTCGGTGCGTCGGCCTTCGATTCCGACTCCTGGAAACGGCCGGCGTTCACACCCGCCTGAAGCTCGCCTCGCTGCACCCCTTCCGAGCCGCTCGGCAAATCAATGGCTTGGGGCGTTCCTTGGGAGAGTGCACGCTGGACGAGGGACGGGTCACGCTGTCGATCGCTCGACATGAATGGATCGAACTGGAAGCCCGCTGGTAAGCCCAAGCCCAACATTTCCGGTGACCACCCCCCCCTCGCTCAGTCCCCCGCGACTCCGAAACTGCGACTTCGCGGCATGGGGGGGGAATTCGAGCCGGAGAGGACCAAACGGGGCACGGCAAGGTAGGGCCACGATGAAAAAGGAGAGTGGCGAAGTGATCGTGACGATTGATGGCCCGGCGGGAGCCGGCAAGAGCAGTGTCGCCCGAGCCCTCGCCCGGCGACTGGGCTACCGATTTCTCGACACGGGGGCAATGTATCGGGCCGTCGTCTACATCGCCATCCGGGAATCCTGGCCTCTCGACGTCCCCGAGGAGGTGGCGAAACGGTCGGCCCAACTGGAATTCGCCATCGACGAGGAGCGGATTCTGGTCAATGGAGATGACGTCACGCCCCACCTGCGCGAGCCGGATGTGACGGCGCGGATCCATCATGTCGCCGACAACGCCCAAGTTCGTGCTCGGCTGGTCGAACTTCAGCGGGAGGCCGCGACCGGCGGCTCGCTGGTGACCGAGGGGAGGGACCAAGGGACAATGGCCTTCCCCGACGCGGATTGTAAGTTTTTTCTCACGGCCTCTCCCGAGGAGCGGGCGAAGCGGCGATGGCGGGACCTGCAAAAAGCGGGCAACGATGTCGAGCTGGCTCAGGTCGTCAGCGACCAAGAGGATCGAGATCGCCGTGATCGCCGGCGGAAAGTGGGAGCCCTCGTCCAAGCGGAAGATGCCCTGGTCATCCAGACCGATGGCAAGTCGTTCGAACAAGTCGTGGAGGAACTGGTCCGGCACGTCGAGCTGCGGCGGAGTTCCGTCGGTAAGCCGAAAGGGGCCACCGCCGATTACGCTCCCAACGCGACTCCCAACGCGACTCCCAACGCCGCTCCCAACACGACTCCGAAACACGCCGCTCCGAAACACGCCGCTCCGACGCATTCAGCTCCGAACCCGGCTCCCCCGGCTGATTCACTCGAGCCTGGAGCGAACCCCGAGCCGACCCAGCAGAAGGGAGCTTCGGATTGAGCGTCATTCCGCTGAAACGGTCCTGGGGCCAACGTTGGTTCTACTCCTTCCTCTCGGTAGCCAGCTTTCTTGCCGGACTGGTCTTCTTTCGGCTCCGATTCCGTGGTCGCCACCATATTCCGCGAGAAGGAAGCGTCCTGGTTTGCGCGAACCATCAAAGCGTCATGGACCCGGTGCTGGTCGGACTGGCCATTCCCCGACGGCTCAATTTTTTGGCTCGCCGCACCCTCTTCCAGCGGCAACCACTTGCTTGGCTGATTACGTACCTCGACGCCATCCCCATTGATCGCGAAGGATTGGGCCTGGAGGGAATCAAGGAGACGCTCCGCCGACTGAAGCGAGGCGAGATGGTCTTGATTTTCCCGGAGGGAACGCGAACGCATGACGGCAATCTCCAGCCGCTCAAGCCCGGCTTTCAAGCCGTGGCTCGGCGAAGCCAAGCCGTACTCTTGCCGGTCGCCGTGGATGGAGCTTATCAGGCCTGGCCGCGTGGAACTCGCTGGCCCCGGCTCACTCGGATCGCCATCCAATTCGGCCCGCCGATTACCGGCGAGCAAATCGATTCGATGTCCCCAGACGAACTCCTGGAGGAACTGCAGCGGCGGATGCAGACCTGTCTTGAGGGAGCCCGGCAACTGCGGAGCGGCACTCGATCACGGTTCTCGGTGACGGCTCTGGATGACGCCGAGCACTCCCCCCCCTCCTCCCAGGCTTCCTGAACTCGCTGTTCCCCGCAGTCCCCTGAAGGGCGGCGATCAAAATTCTTGACAATACTGGGGCGGATGCCCCCATTCTTGCGGCGCCTGTTCTTGTAGCTACTGCCACCTTTTGGTACTGTTTTCTGTTTCGCCGAATCCATGGTGGGGAGATCGTCCGTTTCGACTCCCATTCGGCGGCAAATCCCTGCATTTTTGCTCCCAGGCCGTTGCGGCAAACTCTCGTTCCTCCAGAGCTGCCGTGACAAGGCCCCGTTCCGTTCTGCCGCGTCTCCGCGGAACCGGTCGGTTCCGTGCCTGCCGCGCACAGCCGGGCCAGGGTTGGGCCCCCCGGCGCTCGAAAGCGCCAGATGAGTACCCCAAGATTATGGTCAACCGAAATCTCATTCGCAGTTTGGAAGGCGACGACATCAGCGATACGTTCGCGGAACTATTCCCCGCGGACATCGACCCCATCTTGGACTTCGAGTCCCAGATCGAGAGTGGTCCCGACGTCGATGTCAATCGCATCGTGGACGGTCGAATCATCCGCATCGAAGATGACATGGTTCTGGTCGATGTCGGATTCAAGAGCGAGGGAACCATTCCGCTGAACGAATGGGCGGAGGACGAAGAAGAACCGAAAGTCGGGGACATCGTCCAGGTTCTTGTCGAGGAAGTGGAGGACGAGTCCGGTCAGGCCGATCCCTACGGCATGGTGACGCTGAGCAAGCGGAAAGCCGAAAAGATCAAGACCTGGGACAAGATCATGGAGTCCGTCCAGGAGGGCCAAGTGGTCACCGGGACGGTCACGCGGAAGATCAAGGGGGGACTTCTCGTCGATATCGGCGTCGCCGTGTTCCTCCCCGCCAGCCAGGTCGACATCCGACGGCCTGGAGATATCGGGGACTTCATTGGTCGAGTTGTCCAGTGTGAAGTCCTGAAGATCGACGAATCGCGCCGTAACATCGTGGTCAGCCGCCGGTCGCTCATTGAAAAGCAACGCCAGGAAGACCGAGAGCAACTGCTGCGGGAACTGGAAGTCGGCCAGCTGCGAAGCGGTATCGTCAAGAACATCGCCGAATTCGGCGCCTTCGTGGATCTGGGAGGCATCGACGGCCTGCTGCACATCACCGACATGAGTTGGGAACGGATCGGCCATCCTTCCGAGATGGTATCGATCGATCAAGAGATCGAGGTCATGATTCTGCACATCGACCGGGAACGCGAAAAGATCGCCCTCGGCCTCAAGCAGAAGCAAGCCAACCCCTGGGACAACGTCGATGTGAAGTACCCCGAGGGGACGAAGATCCGCGGCACCGTGGTGAACGTGATGAGCTACGGAGCGTTCGTGAAGCTCGAACCAGGCATCGAAGGGCTGGTGCACATCAGCGAAATGTCCTGGACCAAGCGGATCCAGCATCCGAGCGAATTGGTCAACATCGGGGATGAGATCGAAGTGGTCATCCTGGGAGTCGACAAGGAAGGTCAGCAGCTTTCCCTCGGTATCAAGCAAACCCAGATGAACCCCTGGGAAACCGTCGGCGACAAGTATCCCGTCGGCAGCGACATCAAGGGGAAAGTTCGCAATCTCACGAATTACGGAGCCTTCGTCGAACTGGAAGAAGGGATCGACGGCCTCCTGCACGTCTCCGACATGTCATGGACCCGAAAGATCAGCCACCCCAGCGAAATGCTGGAAAAGGGCCAAGAGGTCTTCTGCAAGGTCCTGTCGGTCGATCAGGACCGCCGGCGAATCGCCCTCGGGCTCAAGCAACTGGAAGACGATCCCTGGGCACACGACATCCCCGACAAATACCAGCCGGGACAAGTCGTCAACGGCACGGTCACCAAGATCACGAACTTCGGTGTCTTTGTCGGCTTGGAAGATGGACTGGAGGGCCTGCTCCATATCTCGGAACTGGCCGACCACAAAGTCGAGAATCCCGAGGAAATCGTCAAAGTCGGTGATCAAATCGAAGTGAAGATTCTCCGAGTCGACACGGACGATCGCAAGATCGGCTTGTCGCGAAAGCGAGTCGAATGGAGTGACGAGCAGCAGGAGGCGGAAGCCGAGGTTGGTGCCTCCGATCGCAAGTCTTCCGTGGAGCTGAAGGGGGGACTCGGTGAGTCCGGTCCGCTGATCCAAACATCTCGCCCGAAGGAGGAGGGATCCGAGGAGCAGGCCGAACAGTAATCTCGTTCGGTACCAGCGACGTCCTCCAATCCGTTTGCCCTGTTCCTTCGAGGCGTGAAACCCTCCAGTGGCGCTATATCGACTCGGCCGGCATCAACCGGCCGAGTCGTTTTTTTTGGAATGGCCGTCAAGTTCGGCACGACAGGCGCAGGCTACCACATTTGATGTGAGCTACAGAGTAATCCGGCAACGCGACGATAGTTCAGTCAGTCCACGACAGGGATGTCTTTCCGCGTGCCATAGACTCTTGCCCCTTGCGATTGCCGACCATGAACCACGCCATGTCGATTGACGAGTACTTCCCCGAAGCCACCTCGGAGCGGGACGAACTGGACGAACTGCTCCCTCCCCGTCGAACGCGATCCCGTTCTTCCGTCCAGACCCCGTTGGAAACCTACCTTCGTGAGATCAACGTCACGAAGCTCCTCACGGCCGAAGAGGAGCAAATGCTGGCTCGAGCCATCGCGCAGGGTGACGCTCGAGCCCGCGATCGCATGGTCCGGGCCAACCTGCGACTGGTGGTGAATATCGCCCGTGGCTACACGGGAAAAGGCCTCGGGCTACAAGACTTGATCGAAGAGGGAAACCTGGGGCTGCTGCGAGCCGTGGAAGGTTTTGATCCCGACGTAGGAACTCGCTTCAGCACGTACGCCAGTTACTGGATCAAGCAGTCGATCAAGCGGGCCCTGGTCAACACGGCCAAGCCGATCCGGATCCCGGCCTACATGGTCGAATTGCTCTGCAAGTGGCGCCGGATGCAGGCCGAGCTGCAGGACCGGCTCGGCCGGACGCCGACGGTCGAGGAGATCGCCCATGCCCTGGAGCTTCCCAAGAAGAAGCTGGCGATCGTGAAGAAGGCGATCAAGGTGTATAACCTCGTCCCCCAGACCGACCAGCCCGAGAACGGCTGGAGCCTGGGCGAGATGCTCATGGACGAGCGGACGAGGGCGCCGGACGTGGAATTGCTGGAGGCCGACAACCTGAAGCTGGTCATGCAC
>JBJHCD010000297.1:0-6982 GCA_050485845.1 Pirellulaceae bacterium
TTCACTCGAGCCGTTTCGCTGGGCCTCTTTGACTATGCTCGCAAGAGCAAATCCCGTGGTTTCGTTGTCTCGCTCAGCGGCGGAGCGGACTCGGCCGCCGTGTCCATCCTGGCGTCGCTTGCCCTCCGCTGGGCCCACCGGGAACTTGGGCCGGAGGAGTTTCTGCGTAAGTATCCTCAAGGGGGGATCGTCTCCCAGCAATTGACTTGTGTCTACCAGGCGACGAGCAACAGCGGGCAGACCACCCGCCAGGCCGCGTCCAGCTTGGCGGGCGCTTTGGGAGCCACCTATTACGAGTGGGACGTGGAATCCTTGGTCCAAGGTTACGAGCAACTCGTCACCCCCGCGCTCGGCCGCGGTCTGGACTGGGAACAGGACGACGTGGCTCGGCAGAATATCCAAGCTCGAGTTCGTTCGCCTGGGGTCTGGCTGTGGGCGAATCTCCACGGGGCGTTACTGCTGGCGACCAGCAATCGATCGGAGTCGGCCGTGGGATATGCCACGATGGATGGTGACACGAGCGGAGGCTTGGCCCCGATTGCCGGCATCGACAAGGCGTTCTTGCGAAGGTGGCTGGCGTGGTTCGAGACTCGGGGGCCGGAGGGTTGGGGGCCGATTCCCGAACTGAAATGGATCAACGTGCAGCAACCGACAGCCGAACTGCGTCCTCCCGAGGCGGGTCAGACGGACGAGGGGGACTTGATGCCGTACGAGGTGTTGGACGCCATGGAACGTTCCGCCATCCGGGACGGCTATTCTCCGCTGGAAGTCTGTCAACTGCTGGAGACCCGCTTTTCGCAATTCTCGCGCCGGGAACTTGGCGAGTGGACTCGACGATTCTTCCAACTTTGGTGCCGAAATCAGTGGAAACGCGAGCGTTACGCCCCTTCGTTCCATGTCGATGACGAGAGCCTGGACCCGAAGACCTGGTGTCGATTTCCGATCCTTTCCGGAGGCTACGAGCGTGAACTGGAGCAACTCGCCCGGTACGTCCAGCGCGTCCGCGGCGAGTGAAATAATCCCACCGTCTCGGATAGGGACGGGGCGGTGGGTATCATGGCCGTTCGCGACTTGACCGTGACGAAATGCCTCATTAATATACAGACGTTCACAGTGGATACTTTAACGCGTCTGGAACGTAGCGAGCGAATGTCTCGAGTTCGTTCGACCAACACCAAGCCCGAAATGAAGGTTCGGAAACTCCTCTTCTCGATGGGATATCGGTACCGCCTCCATGGACAACTTCCGGGGCGGCCCGACATTGTCTTCACAAGGAAGAAGAAAGTGATTTTCGTGCATGGATGCTTTTGGCACCGACACATCGGATGCCCCAACTGCCGCATGCCCAAGTCCCGAGTTGAATTCTGGACGCGGAAACTCGAGGGAAATCGTCGTCGAGACGAAGAAAATCAAGAGAAGTTGCGACAACTTGGATGGACCTATCTCATCATCTGGGAGTGCGAATTGACGAATTCATGCAGGCTGGAGATGAGTCTCAGAAGGTTACTCGGATGAAGGCAAGTGAGCTATTTGCGGGGGCGGGTGGTCTCGCGCTTGGTACTTCCATGGCGGGCTTCAAACACGAAGCCGTTTTGGAGTGGGATCGGAACGCTTGTGACACCATTCGGGAAAACAATCGACGTGGCACGACGAACTGGCCACTTGTTCAGGGGGATGTCCGGGAAGCCGACTTCCGAGCCTACGAAGGCGTGTCCATGGTATCGGGTGGCCCGCCCTGTCAACCATTCTCCATTGGTGGCAAACATCGGGGACATCGAGACCATCGGAATCTCTTCCCGGAAGCCGTGCGGGCCGTGCGTGAAATCAAGCCCGCCGTCGTTCTCCTGGAAAATGTACGCGGATTGATGCGGCATTCATTCTCTACGTTCTTTGATTACTTGATTCTGCAACTGGAGTTTCCCGAGGTGACGATTCGTGCCAAGGAGTCATGGGAAGACCACCACGCACGATTGAGGCGGCATCGAGCGAAGGGCAAGTGCCGCAATAATCCACGCTCCACGCCGGATATTCTGCAAGAGCTGGAAGCCGCGATTCAGAAGCAAATCGACGGTTCGGCGGATGCATGAAAAACGCTCGCCCTGTCATCATTTCGCTCGTCGGCGGAAGCGTTGGCCTCGTCATGGAGCTAGAACTCTTGGCGACGGGGGCGATCGGATGAGGCTGGCACCGCCTCCTTGTCGGCGGGGGACTCGCTGTCCGACGCCCGATCTCGCTTTTCTGCATCGCTCGGGGCCGCCGTTGGACGTTGACTGCGGAAAAAATCAAACATGGGAAGCGAGGCGGGACTCTCCTCTTTCCTGCGCTGCATGTCGATTTCGCCTCGCACCAACACCCCTTGCGGGTCCCGAGTCAGATCCATGTTAAGGCCCCGAAACCAAGCCATGACTGGAGCTTCCTCGGTTTCCAACGGGTTGGCCTCCACCCAGGCGGTCGAGGCCCAGACTTCCCCCTCCCTTTCGGTCGCCATCAGCGTGTAAGGCTCGCCCGACAGTGGACAGACCAGTTGGCCATCCAATAGCAACTCGGCGGCCGCCAGAGCCTCTGGGCGATCAATTCCCATCTGAGTCGAGAGGCGATTGAGAAAGCCGGCCGTCCGCAGGGAGGTTTCCAGGGTCTGTTCGACCGAAAGCCGATTGATGAATCCCCGCATCTCGGATTGCGAGATGTCGCCGACGTACAACCGCAATTGAGCCGGGTCCGTCGCTTCCACAAAATCCAACTCGGCCGAGGCATGATCCAAGACCGGTCGCTGGAATGACAGTAACGAGACATTCTCCCACTGGCGTCTCCAGAGTCCCAATGGGAGTCGAGAGTAGCCATGCGGGTCCGGATCACCTCCTCCAATCCAGACGGGGAGCCAATCCAGAAAGCCCAATTTGGGCCAAGCCCCGAGATAACCCGGGGTGGCTCGCAAGGTGCTGAGCGTCTGCAGCAGGCCGGTGGGGCGAGAGAGGGCAGGGGAGTCCTGGATGCCGAGGAACAGCAGATGAGGAGCGATGTTTCGTGACCAGTCCCCTCCCTGAATGTAGGCCTGAACGTGAGCCAGATCGCCCGGAACGGGGGCGACTTGATAGATCGCCGGGGGCCCGAGGATTGAGAGATATTTTCCGTATTTCGAGTCGTTGAGCGGGGTCAAATGGGCCTCGATCGCAATCCGCTCCAGGCCATCCCGGTTCAAGGCGGTCCGCTGGACGGCAATCATCAGGGGGTCGAACTGCCGCCAATTCTCCTGGTAATAGGTGGCCCGCCGCTGGTAGTCCGCCAACTCGGAACGAGTTACCTGCTGCAATTCCACGTCCGGAATGGGAAGGAACGTCCCTCGCGCGCCGCGGAGCGTATCGATCAGTTCCCCCTGGCGATACGTTACTTCCCCTTCTTCGGGACGCTTCGCGGCGCCGGCCGGGAAAAAGCGGTTCTCGATCAAGAATTCTCGGTCGTCTTGGTCAAAACCTCGACCTTCCGCCGCCATCTTGGCCAAGGCCAGTAGCTCCATGTCCGTTGCCGCCCGGAGACGTCGCAGTCGCTCGACCTGGTAGTGTGGACTGACCAGATTCTGGAGAAACGGCGTGGAAAAGTAAACGAACACCGTGTCTTCCCGATCCAGTGGTAGCAACTCGCGAGCCCGCTGAAATTCAGGTAACTCCGCCAACACCCCGTTTCCGTCACGCACCTCCAGGAAGCGTTCGACCAATCGCCGGGAGGTCGTGACGAGGTGGTAATCTCCATCGACCACATAGAATGAGCGGAGGGCATGATCGGGAGTGGAGACCAGTGAGACCTCTCGTTGTCCGATCGTGACCGTCTCCTCCGTCGCGCCCTGATCGCGGAGCCCGGCCATGGCCATGCGGCGTTGCTGAGTCAGATCGCGTCTCAGGATCGGGGAATTCCTCGCCTGAAACAGGATCCCCAACGCGGCCCCTTCCGTCAGGTAAAGATCGAATCCGACCAAGGCGACGTCGGCAATGACAGCGGGTCCCATGACTTCGGCCAGTGCCGATTGCTTCAGACCCAGTTGTTGCTGAACCCGTTGACTCGCCTCCTGCCGGAGTGGTTGTGGAGCGACCATGCTGGCCAAATCGCCGCCAAAGTCAGTGAGCAACTGATTCAGCCACAAGTAGTTGGAGAAGGACCCGAAGCGGATGTAAAAGCAATCCGCGGGAACTCGGCCGGCCAAGTCCTCGAGCGGCACGTCCTCAATCGGCGGGACATCGGGCGGCAACCACTCAACCGAAGCCGGCAGAGGATATTCGGCCGGTTCGCGACGGTCGGAAGCCTCGGATAGCGTCGCCCGACGGACCTCGGCTCGCACCGCCTCGGCCCCCAATGCCAACTGCAATGTTCGAAGGGTCTCGTCATCACTCCCGGTGCCGTTGGACTGGCGGGGAATCAACCGAGCTGGCAGGCTCAATTGATCGCCAAGTTGCCAGGTCTGATAGTCGTGGACGAGTTTGTCGCCCACCGTGGGGGCTTCCTCCCCCGTCGTCTGAAACTCGCGCCACCAACGGTTGACCAGACGCTGATGGTCGCGGCGGACGGGACGCCTCGGTTGCACGCGAATCGTGTGGACGGAACCGTCGCTCCACTGCAGCTGAAATGGCAGGGAGCCCTCGAAGAGGAAGTGGACCGTGATCGTCCGAGGAATTTCGGTGGAGACGCCCAGCAATCGTGTCAGCAATCCCCCCTCCCGAACGTAGGTGGCTCGGATCACGGGAAAGCGGAGACGTTTTTCCGGATCCTGAAGCGAGAACCCATCGGTTCGAGCCACCAGTGGCGAGGCCCCGCTGCCAGGTCGAATCGTTACCATGGCGACCCCGTAGGGCTCGCCCGCATACGCCTCCACCTCCACGTTGGACGCCGTGGCCGGCCCGGCCAGACCGAATGCGAAGGCGAGTCCCAAGGCAATTCCGGCTAAACGAATCTCGATCGGACGCCGGCGGGCAACGGCGAGGATTGACGTCGGGCAGCGACGCGGGACGTGATGGATGCAGCCCGGGGAAGGAGTGGAAGTCTGGCAATCCGAAGTCAAAGCTACTCTCCGTGGTGGGTGATTCACCATCCGTAATGTCTCCATCGATCCGATTCTCTCCTTGATTCCGACAGGTCCGCTGACGTCACTATTTCCGCTGATTCCGCTGATTTCGCTGTTTCCGCTGATTCCACTGATTCGCAATCGCTTGCCTGATTCCCGACGACCGGCACGTGTCCGAAGAACCGTTCCATCCAAGCCAGTATCAAGCCACTATCCGTATCCGAGTTCGTCCAGATCCTCTTCGGAAAGCCCGAAGTGATGTCCGACTTCATGCAGGATGGTGACCCGAATCTGTCGGCGAAGTTCTCGTTCGGAGAGTCTTCCCGACCGGTCACGCGACATGTGGAGAATTCCCTCCCGGAAGATTTGAATCACATCCCCCGGCACGCCGGACAAATCCACGGATCGCTCCGTCAGGGGAATGCCGGTGTAGAGGCCGCAAATTTCATGCCTTCGTCGTAGCCCGAGTTCCCGACACTGCCTGGAATTGGGGTAGTCATCCACCACCAGAGGGACCTCCTCAAGCAGTTGGTGGACCTGTGTCGGAAGTTCTTGTAGAACGTATTCCAGGTGGCGATCAAATTGAGTCCGAAGTTCCTGGTCCATTGGGGGGCCTTTCGATCCCTGGATCGGCAATTCTGATTCTCAGGGAACTTTCTGGCTGCGACAAGCGTCCTACGGTCCGGAGCAGGTGTGAAAGACGATCTGCAATTGATTGACGAAACGCTGGCGGGCCGCTCGGAATCTTTTGGTGAGCTGGTGCTTCGACACCAGGACCGATTGTTCTGCACGATGGTGCACGTTACCGGATCGGCGGCCGAGGCGGAAGATGTCGTCCAGGACGCATTTGTCCAAGCCTTCCTCAAGCTGTCTTCGTTCCAGAAATCGAGTGCCTTTTACACTTGGCTCTACCGGATTGCCTTCAATTTGGCGATCAGCCGAAAGCGTCGGCGGCGTCCGGAACTGTCGGTCGACGAGCATCGAGAGCAGGGGGGTGCGGAACCGATCGATCGGCGCGAGGGGGCCGAGCAGCAAGTCGAGCGGTCCGAGGGGGTGGAACGAGTCCAGCGGGCGATCGCTCGGTTGAGCGAAGAACATCGAACGATCCTGGTCTTGCGGGAAATGGAGGGATTTGACTACGAAACGATCGCGGAAATGCTACAACTTCCGGTGGGAACGGTCCGAAGCCGGATCCATCGGGCCCGCGGTCAGTTACGGGAAATGCTGAAGGAGGACTTACAGGAGACCTGACGGTCTTGTCAGCGGCCGGAGGAACCGGCCGATCGCTTACTAACAGAACCAGAATTCCATGCACGAAGAATTCCTCCACGAGCTGATCAGCGCATACGTCGACGGTGAAGTCTCCGAGGACGAACGTCGGCGGGCGGAGACGCTTTTGTCAGCTCACGCGGATCTCCGGCAGTATCATGACGAACTGCTGTTGATGCGGGCTGGATTTCAGGGGCTGCCGCGGCACCAACTTCCGGCCGAGTTCCCTGAGCGGATTCTGGCCAAAATCGGTGAACATTCCGATCACTCGCCTCCCATGGCGGGGGGGCACTCGTCCGCTCCCACCACGACCAGCTGGCGTCTGGCCCTCCTGGCCGCCGGTTCGATAGCCGCGATGATCTTGCTCAGCGTTCAGCTTGGCTGGTTCGACGGCCAGGGGAACAGTTCGCCCAGCGACCAGGGCCAGGTCGCTCAAGAAGACTCAATCCCACCTCGTGGCGATGACACGATCGCGTCATCCACCCCAGCCGACGCGGACCGCTCGGCCGACCATTCCGAGCCATCCGCCGAGGAGCGGCCATTCCCGCAAGCCGATGCCTTGGCGGAGGCTCGTTCTCCGTCCGGCGCCGCGACCACTTCCCAGTCAGCATCGACCCAGTCAGCAACGGGTCAGTCCGCGACGGGCCAGCCTGAAGCGACACG
>JBJHCD010000298.1:0-6965 GCA_050485845.1 Pirellulaceae bacterium
GTCTCGGCCACCGTGCTGGGGATGGTGGTCGGCAGTCAGCTGAGCGACATGACCGGCTACCGAGGGCAAGAGAACTGGTGGTTTTCCGGTGTCACCTTGATTGGCTTGGCCGCCATCGGGACGCTGATTAGCCTCGCCATCCAGATGACCCCGGTTCGAAATCCCCATCTCCCCTTCCCGTGGAATCCTTTCCTGCAAACGTTCCGCGATCTTCGCAGTCTGGCCGCCGAGCGGGCACTGCTGCGAGTCGCCCTGGGGATCGTCTTCTTCTGGTCCATCGGCGCGATGGCCCAGATGAATATCGACCAGTTTGCCTTCGAAGCCGGGGCTACTCGAGAAGTCACCAAGACTCCACTGCTGATGTCGCTGGTTCTGGGAATCGGCGTCGGCAGCATTCTGGCCGGCGTCTGGTCGCAAGGCAAAGTCGAATTGGGAATCCTCCCGCTGGGAGCATTCGGTGTCGCCACCAGTTCGCTGCTGCTGTTTACGGTCCATGGCGAGATCTTCAATCCGACCGTCGCCCTCCCCCTCTCCTTTGGGTTTTTTGCCGCCTGCGGACTGCTGCTCACGCTGGGCATCAGTGCTGGGCTCTTTTCCGTTCCCCTGGAAGCCTTTCTCCAGCATCGCAGCCCTCCCAAGACTCGTGGTTCCATCCTCGCGGCCGCCAACTTCCTGATCTTCGCGGGCATCTTGTTGTTCTCGTTCCTGTTTGCCCTGCTGCGAATGCCCTTCTACGAGGGACCCGACCAACTTCCGCCCCATTTGGCTCGAGCTGATTCGTCGGGCCTGGAACCTCAAATCGTCGCCACGGTGACTCAGTTCCGACGTGAGTGGAGGGAAGAGGAGTCACTGGCGGAGATCGGACGACGAACGGCGGAGATGCCCGAGGAAGCTCGTACCCCGACGCTCGCTCGCCTCGTCTTCGAGGATGTCCGGCAGCGGCAGGCGCGCAATCAAAGCCTTCCCGACTTCGATTATCTCGATCAATTCCCCGACGAGTCGGCGAAAATCCGCGAGGTACTGCTGCTGGCCAACCGGCGTCCGCTGCTGAGTGCTCGAGGGATCTTTTTGATCTGCGGCCTTTTAACCGTCCCCGTGTTCCTCTATATCGTTTGCCTGATTCCCCAGGCTTCCATTCGTTTCATTGTCTGGCTGGCGAGTAGTACGGTCTACCGGATTCGCCTCCATCAGCGAGAAAATATTCCGACCGACCGCGGAGCCGTCCTGGCCTCCAATCACATCAGCTGGGTCGATGGCATTCTGCTGCTGGTCACCAGTTCTCGCCCCATTCGTTTCATCGTCTGGTCCGGCAATTTCAAGTCACCGGTGATGATCTGGCTGGCCAATCTGGCCGAAGCCATCATGATCTCCAACAAGCCGAAAGAGGTTGTTCGCGCCTTGCGTGAAGCCAGGCAGGCCCTGCAGCGGGGCGAGCTGATTTGTATCTTTCCGGAAGGTGGCATTTCGCGGACCGGCCAACTGCAAGGCTTCAAACCCGGCATCATGAAAATACTGGAAGGAACGGATGCCGTCGTCGTTCCGGTCTTCCTCGATGGATTGTGGGGAAGTATTTTCAGCTTTGACCGGGGGAAGTTTTTTTGGAAAATACCGCGACGTATTCCCTATCCGGTCGACATTCACTTCGGACAACCCATTCCGCGGCCGAAAGATGTGCACGTCATTCGGCAAGCGGTCCAAGAACTGGGAGCCATCACCGTGGAAAACCGTAGCCCATTTCGTGACCCGGTCCCGAAAACGTTCATTCATCAATGCAAACGCCGGCTGTTTCGCCGCAAAGTCGCCGACACGCTCGGCACCGAATTTACCGGCGGCCAATTGCTGATGCGAAGCCTCATCCTGAGGCGACTCCTCCGTCGAAACACGCTGGCCGACGACGAGCGGTATGTGGGCGTGTTGCTACCCCCGGCCGCCGGATCGGTCGTGGTCAATGCCGCCCTGGCACTCGACCGCCGGATCGCCTGCAACCTGAACTACACCGTCAGCTCGGATGTCATCAACCAGTGCATCCAACAGGCAGGTATCCGGCACGTGCTGACCACGCACCGCTTCATGGAAAAAATGGAGTTCAACCTGGAGGCGGAGGTCGTCTATCTCGAGGACTTTAAGCCCCTGGTCACGCTTTCCGACAAACTCAGTTCCGCACTCTCCGCCTTTCTCACCCCCTCCTCCTGGCTCACTCGCTCCCTGAAACTGCATGATATCCATGGCGACGACCTCCTCACGGTCATCTTCACCTCCGGCTCCACCGGAATGCCCAAGGGAGTCATGCTGACTCATGCCAATGTCGCTTCCAACGCGGAGGCGGTTGATCAGATGGTGCATCTGACCGATCGCGACGTGGTGCTGGGAATCCTCCCCTTTTTCCACTCATTCGGATACACGATCGCCATGTGGACCGTGCTGATCGAAAACATCGAAGGGGTTTACCACTTCAACCCGCTCGACGGCAAACAAGTCGGCAAGATGTGCCAGAATCATGGTGGGACCATTCTCCTGGCCACGCCGACCTTCCTTCGCAATTACCTGCGCCGCTGCGATCCCGAGGAGTTCTCCTCGCTGGACGTCGTCGTGGCGGGGGCGGAAAAGCTGCCGACCGACCTGAGCGACGCTTTCGAAGCCAAGTTCGGAGTTCGCCCGGTGGAAGGTTATGGGACCACCGAGCTATCGCCGCTGGTTTCGGTAAACATTCCTCCCAGCCGGTCCTTGGGGAATTTCCAAGTCGATTTGCGGGAAGGTTCCGTCGGCCGACCCATTCCAGGAGTCAGCGCCAAGGTGACGAACGTCGACACCGGCGAGGAACTCGGCACGAACGAAGATGGGATGCTTTGGATTCGCGGCCCCAATGTCATGAAAGGTTACTTGAACCAGCCCGAGATGACCGCCGAAGTCCTGAAGGATGGCTGGTACAAGACGGGGGATATCGCCCATATCGACGATGACGGGTTCATTCACATCACCGGTCGAGTCAGTCGGTTCTCGAAGATCGGGGGCGAGATGGTGCCGCATATTCGGGTCGAGGAGGAGATTAATCGGATCCTGAACGCCAAGGAAGAGATGATGGCGATGGTCACGGCGATCCCCGACGACAAGAAGGGAGAACGCTTGATCGTGCTGCATCGGCCGCTGAGCAAGTCGGTCGAGGAGATTCGGCAAGAGTTGATTCAAGCCGGGTTCCCCAATATTTTCATTCCCGCTCCCGGCAGCTTTTTCGAAGTCGAGGACCTCCCGGTGCTCGGCTCCGGAAAACTCGACCTGAAGCGGCTGAAACAAATGGCGGTCGAACGCACCACTGCGTGACCATCGGCTCGCTTGGCGCCTGACGGCTAATTGCCGTCGGCCTGCCGGCGAATGGCTCGCAATTCGGCTCAGGGGCGGTTGGCGGTTAGGGGCGGTTGGCGGTTAGGGGCGGTTGGCGGTCAGGGTACGCGGCCGTTCCGGTCCGTCGGCCAGTTCACGCGTTGTGCCGAAGACCTCGTTGCGGATGGCGGCCCGCTCGCTGACCGTGGCGGCCAGGGTGGCGAATTGTTCGCGAACCGCGTCATCGACGTTGTTCAGCCGCGCGGCCATCCGCTGAATCCCGGGCTGATTCACTTCGGCCTGCTGGGACACCTGACCGATGAATCTCGCTGACTCGGAAAAGTTCTGGTCGGCGGTCTTGCCGACGAGCGGATAGAGCGTTTTCGCCACAAACTCGGCCCCCACGTTCTCCAAGGCGACGAAGACGTCGAGCTGACTGGTGACCAAGACGCGACCGCTGGGGATCTGAGTGTAACCGCTCTGCAGCAGCAAGACGCAGCGGCCGTTGACTTTTCGGCGGAGTAACGGGCCTTCGTAGTAGCCCTTTCCGTACACCACGTGCGTATCGCGGTTGCCGTACACCAGTTCCACGTTGCTGAACGTCCCCGCTCCATCCGTGGCGTCCAGCAGATATTCCCCTTTGCGGGCAATGCGGACTTTGGTAATTCCCATCAGCTGCCACATGTTGACGACTACTTCCGGATAGCGGAGGAGGAACAGGTAGAGTTCCGGATCGCAATCGATCACTTCCACCGGAAGGCGACGAAAGAGAGTCGGCTGCCGTACGACTTCCTGAAGCCGTAGGCGGACGTCGTCCCGCATCTCGCCGAACGGAATGTGACGGATGGCATCCTCCTGGGCTTCCTTCGTCGTCAGTGCGCGGGGGACGGTGGATCCCCCGGCAACACTGGCCGTCCCCCCGGCGGCCGCGAGGGCCACCACGGCAGATCGGCGAAGAAAGGTTCGCCGGCAAGGTCGAGCAACGTCCGGTACGTTCCAATAAGTCGGCTTCACCGTCCCCATCCCTTCTCGTTCCATAATCGTTGACCGGTCGCTGCGCATGGTCCCCCCTTCCACACCGCAAGTGTCGTTCGCGCATCGGCTGGATCTGCTGGTCCTAGGGGATTTTCGGCCAGTCTGGCCGTGCCCCTACACGAATTCTGCCGGGCGGATTGAACGGCGAAGAAGGCGAATCGAGACGGGGGATCGTTCGGGTTTCCAGGGCGGACCGTCCAGGATCCTCAGTTGCTATCCACTTACACAACAACACCTTAGGGGCAGGCATCCAGACGGGAAACGCCGTCCGTTCCACGTTGGCCGCTCGAGTGGGGTTACGACGTACCCTGTTAACTTGTAACGGTCACGCGCCTTGGCTAACTCGAGAAATACCCCATATTGCCAGGGGCGGACGGCGAAAAAATCACCGGAAAGAAAATGGCCTTGCCGTTGAGGGGGACCTGCTTTAGCATCCGCCCCCCGATGGGCCCGACCTGGACACCGCGCCCGGTCTGGGCTGCCATCCAACTCCCTCCGTTACGTAAATTTCCCATTCGCGAGGTATCACGCCGTGCTCTCCTGGCTTCGCGGCATCGCGCTTCATGAGCTTCGCACTGCCATTCTCACGAAAGTACGCTTTGTGAGTCGCATCGCTACTCGCGATCTCCATCGCACCGACCCGATCAGACGAAAAGGGGCGAGCATGCCCGCGGTACGGACGCGCCCCCTACTCGTGACCACCCTGGCCATGACCCTCACTTTGAGCATTTCCATTCTTTGGGGACTGGCCGATGAGATGTCGTATCGGCCCCATCGAGTGGAACATAAGTCGGCGAGCGAC
This sequence comes from Pirellulaceae bacterium, assembly GCA_050485845.1. Lineage (GTDB taxonomy): Bacteria > Planctomycetota > Planctomycetia > Pirellulales > Pirellulaceae > JBJHCD01. The sequence goes on from JBJHCD010000298.1 coordinate 5,156, forward strand.
ATCGGGCGGGTACTGAGCGAGGCGCTCCCCGAACTGGCGGACTCTCCCGACATGATTGTCGACGAGCGACACCAGCGACTTCTTATCCGGGGCACGCCGGAAGTACATGCCTTGGTGGCCGAGTTGTTGCGGGCGGCCGACCGCCCACCCCGCTTGGCGGAGAGCGTGTCCGAAGAGATTCCCCCAACAGCGAATCTGCGCGAACTGCGAATCTACGGAGGTTCACCCGCCGAGCTGAACGATATCGCTCGACAACTGCGATTACAGTATGCCGATCAGCTGCGGATCGCGTCGATACCCGACGAAGGGAGGTTGATCATCTCGGCGCCCGTGCTGCTGCACCAGGCCATCCAACAGCGTTATCCCGAACTCCGGTCATTGGCCGAGACCTCCACGGAGGCGGCCCCTCATCGATCCGAGTCTGCTCCGAACCAGCCGGCCAATATCGGTTTGGCTCACGGAGGTTACCCTTCGAGTCCTGACCGCGCTCCCGAATCGTCACTTCCGACTGCACGCACGGCCGGCACGCGGCAAGTTCAGCCACTTTCCCCCAGCCCCGACTTCGCTCAGCACAGTCCCGACTTCGCCCAGCAACGGGAGGCAAGGACTCGGCGAGAGGCCGAGCAGAAGTTGGAGCCGACGTTTCTCGCCATTCGTCCCGATCGGCTGCGTGCCAATGAAACTCGGCTCCGCCAGTCCCTGGGTGACCGGATGACGGAGGTCCATGGCGAGGAAGATGACGACTCTTCCGTGGCCGAATATCTCATCCACGCGGCGTCGGGCCAGACCATCGACTTGGCGGTGGATTACGAGCGGAGCGGATTCTGGTTCCGTGGTCCGGAGCCACTGGTTCAACAACTGAAGCGACTTTCGCAATCGCTCGACCGCACCACCTCGAGCGACGGCCGACTCATTCGGGTCCTTCCCGTGGAGCAATCGGATCCCGCCAAGCTGCGAACCGCCATCGAAGCGTACCGCCGTCCCGACGCCAAGCCATCGGGCACGAATTCTCCTCGGTCCTCCTCCAGGCCCGCCGGCCCGAATCGTCCTTTTCGTGAGGATTCGAGCGACGCGGGAGGGAACGGACGTCGTTCGGGGAGTGAGTCGAATCAGCGGAACGGCATTGCCCTGGTTGGCCACTTCTTTCAGGTGGAAGGAAGTGGAGGGCAAGGCGAAGGAGTTGCGGGACCGGGTGACGCCGAAATGGGAGAAGCCGACCCAACGTCCCCTCAAAGCCGATTGCGGGAACTGGCCACCGACGTGGAGATCGAGACGCTCCCCGACCTGAATGTGATCATTCTCCGCGGCCGGCAGCAGGATGTCGACGAACTGACACGGATTATTCGCGAGTTGGAGCGAATCAGCGCCGAAACGGAACCGGAAGTCGAAGTCTATCAGCTTCAGCACACGCGGGGTGAGGCGATCTCTGATTTGATTGACGAGATCAACGAGGACCTCACGGCCAGTCGCAAGGGACGAGTCTCGGTACTGCCGCTGATCAAGCCGAATGCACTGCTCTTGATCGGCTGGGGAGACGCGGTGCTGGCAATGAAGGAACTGATTGGGAAGCTGGATCAGCCGACATCGGCCAGGGAACAGTTGCGGGTCTTCCCGCTTCAGCATGCCAACGCCGCGAATCTTGCCACTTCGGTAACTCAGTTCTTTGCCAATCGGGGCGGATTGGGACCCGAGGTGCAAGTGACCCCGGACATCCGATCCAACTCACTGATCGTCCATGCGGCTCCCCGCGACATGGAAGAGGTGGAACTGCTACTGCGAAGAATTGATGTATCGCAGCCGAGTTCCGTTC
>JBJHCD010000299.1:0-6952 GCA_050485845.1 Pirellulaceae bacterium
GGATCACTTCCAGCCCCTCCAAACCATTGCTCGCCGTGGCCACGACATGATGTTTGTGTAACCTCAGTAAAGCGGCAGTCATTTCCCTGGCATCGTCGTCATCTTCCACCAGCACGATCCGATGGGAGGGTTCCGAATTGGTGGGTGGAAGGGGGTGATCGACTGGGAGCGGCGGAGCCGTCGCGGCGGGGAGTCGGACCGTGAATGTGCTCCCTTTTCCAAGGCCGGCGCTGTGGACCTCGATGGCGCCCTGATGCATTTCGACCAGGGACCTGACGAGCGTCAATCCGACGCCCAGCCCGCTTTCTCGCCGGTCCAGCGAACTATCAAACTGCACGAACATGTCAAAGATCGACGCGATGAATTCCGGCGACATTCCCCTTCCATCATCAGTGACCCGAATCACGGCCTGGGAATTCTGCTTGGCAAGGCTCAAACCAATCCGGCCCTGGTCATCGGTGTACTTAATGGCATTGGTCAATAGATTTTCGATGATTTGCAGCAGGCGAACCCGATCGGCCCGCACCCAGAGGGGATCGTCGGGGAAGGAGGTCTTCAGGGTGTGACGGTGGGAGGAAAGCATCGGATGAACCGCCTCAATCGACTCATGACAGACCTTAACCAGATCCACCACCTCACGTCGCAGGGTGATCTTCCCCTGAGTGACTCGGGCCACGTCCAACAAGTCGTCCAGCAGGAGGGCGATTTGAGAGGCCTGACGGTGGATCACACTACAGGGTTTCGTGATCTCGGAGGATGTTTTTCCAGCAACGTCCAGGACGGATGCCGCCGTCAGAATGGCTCCCATGGGGTTGCGGAGTTCATGGGAGAGAGTGGCTAGAAAGTGGTCTCGCTGGCGGACCTGTTCTCGAAGCGATTCCTCCAATTGTTGGTGCTGCGAGACGTCAACGACCGAGGCGATGGCCTGACGGCCATGGGGAGTGGAGATGGGCCGCACGTGGACGTCCAACGGGATGCGGCGGCCGGATTTATGCTGTCCCCACACATAGGGCCTCCCCCCCATGCGACGCAGCACGTAAGGGTTACGAAAATAGTCCCGACGGAGTCCTTCATGTTGCTGGCCATGATCGATCGAGACCAAGACCTCGAGAGATTGGCCGATCAGCTCACCTGGAGCGTATCCGAAAATCCTCTCCAGTTCCGAATTGAGCTGGGAGATCTTCCCGCGAGCGCAGACCATCAGCATGCCATTGGGGGAAACTTCCATGGCATTACTGAATCGAGTTTCCGCCTCCTTGAGGTTGGTGATGTCGATCAATGTCACGACAACTCCCGACTGGCGAGGATCTCCCTTGTAAGGGAGGATCCGCATGAGATACGACTCACCCTCGCTGTTCTGAACTTCCTCCTCATGCTGCTGACCCTCCCGCAAGACACTTTGCAGCTTCTGAGCGAAGTCGGAACAGCGGATCGAATGCATGAAGCCGTGAATACTTCGCCCCACGTCCGACTCGATTAGATTGAACACGACCCCCATTCTCGGCGTGAATCGCCGAATTCGCAGCTGTTCGTCCAGAAACATCGTATGGACGTCCGTGCTGGCCAGCAGGTTGTCCATGTCGTTGGTCAGTTCCGTCAGTTCCTCGATCTTCTTTTGATACTCACCATTGACCGTGTAGAGTTCCTCGTTGACCGAGTGAAGTTCCTCGTTGGTGGATTGCAGTTCCTCATTCGAGGCGAGAAGTTCTTCATTGGTGGCCTGCAATTCCTCGTTGCTCGTCTCCAGCTCCTCGATGGTGGCTTGCAGATTCTCCTTCGTGAAGCGGAGATCGGCTTCCAGGGAATCGATGTGATCGCGAGCTGCTTCGTTCAGATTGAGATCCGTTTCCACTCGTTCCACCGGCTTCGGAATAACCGCCTCTTCGAAGCAGATGAGCGTGTGGGCCCCGATCCGCCGAGTGGCCGAGAGAGGGGTGACGGAAACGTGGACCAACTGGCTGGAATCGCCGCGCGACACTTGCACGTTGTTCAGCGTGACCGGCTTCTTTTCTCGGGCGGAACGGTGCAGGCCGGCTCCGACCGCCATCCGCAGTTCATCCTCCAGCATGTCCATCAATCCGAGGGAGGGCTGGCCGCGGCGAAGCTTCAAGAACCGGGGGGCGTCGCCGAAGGTATGCAGAATCTCCAGGTCCGAATTCACCAGGATGCTCGGGGGGAGAGATTTCTCGAGTACCTGGGCAAAGACCTCGGAAAGTCCCGAATCACGGGCCGCCGCGCTGCTCGGATACATCTGGCCGGAAAAACCGGGCGACAGGGGAAGTCGAAGATCGGGGGGAAGCTTGGCGTCACGCCGCTTGCGATATACCTTCCAATGTTGATGGATCACTTCAAACTCGGTGGAGAGTTCCCCGGGCGATTCGCTCGGTCCCAGGAACAGCGTCCCCCCGGTCTTGAGTCCGAAATGAAAGAGGCTGAGTGCCTTGTTTTGGGCGGGGGGCAACAGATAAATCAGCAGGTTACGGCAAGTAATCAAATCCATTCGAGTGAAGGGGGCGTCCTTGATGATATTATGCTGCGCGAACACGACCATGTTTCGCAACTCGGGCGAAACCCGGTATCCATCCTTGGTGGGGAGAAAATACTCTCGCAACCGCTTCTCACAGACGGTGGCCAATGCCTCATGGCTGTAGCTGCCGGCGGCCGCCACTTCGAGTGATCGAGCGTGCACGTCGGTGGCGAATACCTTGGCTTGCACGCTTTTTCCGCTTTTGCGAATCCCTTCATGCAGAAGGATGGCCAGGGAATAGGCTTCTTCGCCGGTCGCGCACCCGGCAACCCAGCAGCGGAGTTCGTCGTCGCCGCTCAACTTACTCAGCAACGACGGCAGGACCTCGGTTTCCAGCACTTGGAACGAATCCGGATCTCGAAAGAAACTGGTCACTCCGATCAACAGGTCGCGATAGAGGGCGTCCAATTCCTCCGGGTTTTTCTGGACCATGATCACGTATTCCTCGAGGTCCGGAACACGTTTCAACTGCATCCGATGGTCCATGCGCCGCGCGACGGTGGAGGGCTTGTAGTACGAAAAGTCGATCTTGTAGGCCTTTCGCAACAAGTGAAAAATGGGCGAAAGCCCCTCCTGCTCCACTTCGCCATGCTGGACGGCGTTGGGATGGTCGATCCGGCGGAGCATGGCGGCCGGCATCTCCTCGGGAGCGAGAATCTCATCCACCACATCCGTTTCCACCGCGCTTTTGGGCATGCCGTCGAACTTCGCCGTTTCGGGGCTTTGAGCGACGACGAATCCACCCGCCTCCTTGATATCCCGAATTCCACGCGACCCGTCACTACCAGTCCCCGACAGGATGATGGCAATCGACTCGGGACCGGCATCTCGGGCCAGGGAACGGAGAAACTGATCGATCGGCAGCCGGAGTTCGTCCGAGCGTTCCCGGGCGGTGAGCAGCAGCTTGCGATCCGAAATGATCATTTCGGTTCGAGGTGGCATCAGAAATATCGTGTTGGCGGTCACGGGCATCTGGTCATGGACGGAGCGAATCGGCATGTTCGTCCATCTCGCGAGGACCTCGTTCATCAAGCTCTTGAAGTCGGGAGAGAGATGCTGCACGACCACGAAAGCCATTCCCGTGTCGTCCGGCAGGTTCTGGAAGAGACGTTCCAAGGCTTCCAGTCCTCCGGCCGAGGCGCCGATGCCGACGATGTACGTCGGGCGCGATTGCTCGACATCGGGGGATAAAGGAAGGGCCGCCGGATCCTCGGAGGTCGGCGGATTCGAGGCGGCAGGAAGAGAAGAATCATGAGAACTCAAGGGGGCCTACCTCTCGCTTGACTCGGGTTGCGCGTAATGGGTGTTTATCGAATGATCCTCTCAATCGCCGGGAGTGGGCCTTCCCGTTCGCAGCTCGGTCCATTCGGCGACACCCGTGATTGTACCGCGTCCGACTTCCCCGCGAGTGGTGAGTCACATTACTTGTCTCGCGACAGAGTGGAGGTGACGAGACGACGGAATTAACGGGATTAACTAGATTAACGGGATGACGAGTGGGCGAGTGGGCGAGATTGACGGGATTAACGGGGTTGACGGAATTAACGAAAAAGCGTCGAAATTCGATCTTGCTTTGCGAGCCGATCCCCCATTAGAATACGCCGGTGGAGTTAGGCATGGCTTGCGGGAGGATTCCGCCCACCTATCGGTGGTTCAAGCATGGACGACGGGCCAGTATCCCTGAGCTCGATCCCTTTCGGAAAGGGGATCACGACCGTGAAAAGGTCTAGGGTGCCACGGAGGGTGAGTCGGAGTCGCGTTCAGCACGCGGGGCCGTTCCTTCGATGGTTCCTCGCCGTCCCAAGGAGGTCTCCGATGCTTGTTCTTTCCCGCCGTGAGAACGAAACCGTTGTTTTCGCGAATCTTGGTATCCAGATCGAAATCGTCCGAGTTGCCGGAAAAGTCGCCCGGCTGGGCATTCGGGCTCCTCGCGATGTTCATGTGCTCCGAGGGGAACTGATCGATCGGGGTGAACACTCCCTGAATGAGCAAGCTACCGCCGAGGACTCGGCGGCACGTCCGGCGGCGAAAACGGACATGGAGACGAGCCGCGAACGGCGGCATGCGATTCGCAACCGTCTGAACAAGGCGATGCTCGGACTGCAGGTGCTCCAGGCCAATCTGGAGGCGGGACAAACCGCCGATCTGGAGGGGCTGAGCTACAAGATATTCCAGAATCTGCAGGAGTTGAATGAGGAATTGCAGGGCGAGCCTGGCGAGGAGAAAGCTGCCAAGAAGTCGAATTCGCCCCCCCGAGCGTTGATTGTGGACGACAACGCCAACGAGGCGGAATTGTTGGCTCAGTTCCTGCAATTGAACGGGTATGCGACGGACGTGGCCCCGAACGGTCGCGAGGCCGTTGCTTGGCTTCAGCAGAATGAATTGCCCGACGTGGTTTTGATGGACATGAACATGCCGGAGATGGATGGAGCGGCCGCTATCCAGTGCATTCGGGAGAATCGTGGCCTGGATGCCGTGCGGCTGTTCGGCGTCAGTGGCCTGGACCCCGAAGAAGCGGGATTCGAAGCGGGCGAGGGAGTGGTCGAGGGGTGGTTTACCAAACCGGTGGACGCTCGGCGGCTTGTCGAGGAGATGCGGCGTCCCCGATCTGCGCAGCGCGCTTGATCACCGATCCATTGCCGCGGGCATTCCGTGAGTAACGTCCGTTACTCCCGCAATACATACCCACCCCCACTTCAGAGCCGATACGTCGCCGCCGGCGTGGGAAATCGCTTCACATCATTCACCCGGTTTGGGGAATGCCGTCTCGGGAATGTCAACGTCGAGGAAGGGGAGGTTGAATGCAAGTTGTTGTCAAGGTCTTGTTCGACTCGCCGAGTGACGACGACATCCGGCAGATGCGCGATCTGGCCCGCGAGTTGACCGACGACCGCCGTACCGTTCGCGTCGATTCCGATCCGGAGGCCCCCCGTTGGCTCGTGGCCCGATTTACCATGCCAACCGAAGCACAGTATAGAGCCGTGGCCAAGATCGACGGCGTACTTCGCTACCAGGTGGACAATCGCTTGGATTCGATCATTGCTTTCCGAGCAACCCAAGAGACAGAGAGTGGGCCGTGTGTGGCAGTCGGTGCCCATGAGTGGCTAAACCCGCGTCCATTTCACTTCTCGATCTGTTGACTGCCTGAAAGGGAGAGCCGGGAACGGCAGGATGGTGAGAGCAGCGTGGCTCATGGCTGCCACGTGGTCTCTGCCGATCCGCCGTTCCGGAAATGCCGACTCACCGTCCGTCTCCCGCGAGAACCACGGGGCCCCTCCGGAACTCCAAATGCTGGAAACCCGCAATCATACCGGGATAGGGCAGATACGCGGGCGACCGCTTTCGAGCCTCCAGGAGTGGTTGCCGCATGCACACTCCGACAGCCAACCCGATACAAACGGCCGAGACACGAGCGGCCGAAGGCAGAGCGTTGAGTCGGCCGACGTACTCCGTGACTTGCCAGCGATCCTGGGCGTTGCCGTCGACCAGAGTGAAAAAGCGATGCCTGGGGACGGGCCTTCGCGACACCATCCGTACAAAGGCAAACTTCAAATAGTCCGAAATGTCACCAGCATATTGGTCTCGCATACTGTTTCCTCAGGGTTAACGCGTCTCGTGTCCCATCTCCAAAGTCACCAGTATCCTTATGGCGACGAAGCGCCGGAAAAAGTTCAGCCTTTACACAGAAATTGGAAAGTCGAAAGTGAAAACCGGTCACACTCGACTGGGACAGCCCCCTCATGGACCACTCGATCGAGAAGTCAATCGGTGGACCGAGCGGCAAAAACGGTACTCGTGAGATGGCCGCGGGTAGTGTGGAATGGGTTTTGACGAAGTTATGCCGTAGAGCGACGTCGATGCGTGACTGAACTTCGACACACGTATTCCGGTGTCAAGGACAGTCACCGCCCCCCGACAAACATCACCCCGAACCTGCTCGGCCTGCCTTGCGGATCTGCCGCATCACGCTGTCGAGCGTCTTGTCGTCACAGTCCGCCAGCGCGGCGAACACCTCGGGCCGCTCCAAAACACGCTTCCGAATCCGCTCGGGCACACGCTCCGCCAAGAGGACCAGCTCCTCTTCGTCGGCTTCGAGCACATCGGCCAGTCGATGGACAAGCGCGGCACTCGGATAGTCCCCGTAGTCCAGCCGTCCGTTCTCGATCTTGGAGAGATAGGTGAAGCCGACACCAACGAGGGGCGCCAAGCCGCGCAAGGTCAAACCCTTCGCATGCCTCAACTGCCGGATACGCTCGCCAAAAGTCATCGGATGTTTTCTCGTGCTATCTCGTGCTATCTCGTGCTATCTCGTGCTATCTCGCGTAATCTCGCACTTTCTCGCTCAGGAGATTGATACGCCCCTCCCCAGATAGTAGTATGATTGCACTCGTCAGGCAACAGCCTGCCGGCCGGTGACATCCGCCC
>JBJHCD010000300.1:0-6952 GCA_050485845.1 Pirellulaceae bacterium
CCCGGAAGATATCGGATGGGACGACATTCCCGAGGCGGAGCGGCCGATGGTGACGGTCAAGCAGCCTCCGTTCACTCGAGACCGTTGGACCCACGTCGCCTTTACTTTTCAAGGGTTCAATCAGGAAGGGGAGGCCATGGCAACTCTTTATTTGGATGGACGCTCGGCGGGATCATTGACCGGCCCGCAAAAGTTTACGTGGAACCCCGACGATGTCGCCATCATGCTGGGAATCTATTACACCGGGCTGTTGGATGAACTGGCCATATTTGATCGGGTATTCTCGGCTGAGGAGATCCAGCAGCTTTCCGAGCGAACCGAACCGCTGAAGGCGTTGTTCGTGGGGGAGAATTAGCCGTTGGAGCTTCGAGGTGGTTTGCCGGTTTGGCTATTGTGAAATGCCTGAATCGTTTCGCGACGGCCACGGGAATGGCTGGTCGTTCGAGACTCGACTTGTCTGATGGTTCACTCCCGTTTTTCCTCCGTTTTTCCTCACTCGTCTTTTTCCCCATCGAAAACGCTCATGGCCCTATTTCGTTCTCCGCGCGACTCTTCGATTCGACTCTTGCTGCCCGCCATCCTGATCGCTGCCATGACCAACTCGGCCATTTCGGCCAGTGAGCCACCGAGTCGGGAGGCGTCCCTGGCGGTGCCCGACTATCGATGGGAGTTAGTGACCGAGCGGGCCGAGTTTGCTCCGAGAGACGGCGCGGGGGGACTCGTCTTTCAGGACAGGATGTGGCTCTTGGGGGGCTGGAACCCTGGCGACAAGCAGCATTTCCCTCGCATCTGCAACAACGAGGTGTGGAGTTCCGGCGACGGGCGAGAATGGCGTTTGGAAAAGCCCAATACGTTTCTTGACGCGACTTTCGATGCCCAGCGGGATTGGGAAGGAAGGCATACGGCCGGATACGTCGTTCACGACGGTCGGATGTGGATTGTCGGTGGGGATGTGAATCAAGGAACCTATCAACACGACGTGTGGAATTCTCGCGACGGCCGAACCTGGAAATGGGTCAATCCCGACCGACCTGTTCCCTGGGGACCTCGAGCACTCCATTATACAGTCGCCTTTGACAACTCGATCTGGGTTCTGGGGGGCCAAACCATGCCCGGGTTCGTGGAGTCGGAAGAAGTGTTTTACCGGGATGTCTGGCGAACGTCGGATGGCGTGGAGTGGGAGCAGATTCTTCCCGACGAACCGGCCTGGAGTCCCCGGGGGATGATTGGCGGGCATGCCGTCTTTCAAGACCGCATCTGGATCCTCGGCGGAGGAACCTATGATACGCCGACCACGCCGACTCGCCAGTTTTTCAACGATGTCTGGAGCAGTGCCGATGGCAAGACCTGGACTTGTCACACGGAAGCCGCCCCCTGGGCCGCTCGACAATACCATGAAGTTGCCGTGTTTGATGACCGGCTATGGGTGCTGGAAGGATATGCCGGAGCAAATCGCAACGACGTCTGGCATTCGGCCGATGGAATGACCTGGCACGAGGTTCCCAACACGCCCTGGAAACCTCGCCACGCGGCCAGCGTGTTCGTGTTTCAGGGAGCCCTGTGGATGGTGGCGGGAAACAACATGGAAAGCGATGTCTGGCGACTGGTGGCAAAATAGCTAATCGCTAATCGCTAACCGCTAAATCAATTCCGGCATGGGGCGACCTTCGGAAACAGGGAAGGGGCGGCCATCCACCGTGTGGTAAATGATCCGCTGGGGATCATAGCCCAGCTGATGGAAGGTCGTGGCATGGATCTCCGCCGGGGTGACGGGGCGAAGTTGGGGATGGGCCGCATCCTTGTCCGATTGCCCGATGACCTGGCCCCCTTCGATTCCCCCTCCCGCCAGGACGACCGAGTAGCATTGGGGCCAATGGTCGCGCCCCACGTCCTTGTTGATCTTGGGGGTCCGGCCGAAGTCTCCCATCCAGAGGACCAGGGTGGTCTCCAACAGGCCTCTTTCCTCCAGGTCATCCAGCAGCGCCACATACGCCTTTTCCATCGGCGGGACCAGCCGGTCTTTCATCCGCTTGAAGTTGTCCTGATGCGTATCCCAGGTAATGCTGGGACCGTTTACCGTGGTGACGAACTTGGCGCCGGCTTCCACCAATCGCCGGGCCAGCAGGTGGGATTGTCCCCAACTGTGACGCCCATACCGCTCGCGAACCGAGTCTGGTTCCTGTTTCAAGTCGAAGGCTCGAGCGGCATCGCCGGAGAGGACCAGAGTGGCAGCTTGCTGTCGGTGTTCGTCGTATTGCCGAGCCTCCTCGGCGGCGATGGGAGAAGTTCTTCGGGCGAATCGGTCGAGTAGTTGGAGGCGATCCTCAAACCGCTGTTCCGAGAGGCCTTCGGTCAGCCCGAGGTTCCGGACCTGAAAATCCTTGGCATTCGGGTCGGCGTTCAGGACGAACGGATCGTAGCGCACTCCGAGACATCCGCCGTACTGTCCCGGCGTGATGTAGGCGGTACTGTCGCAATGCGGTGCGGGAGTGATCACGTAGGGAGGAACGGAGCCCGAGTAGCCGTCGCGCTGGGCGAGCCAACCGACGAGCGTCCCGAAACTGGGATGATCCGTCGGACTCGGGTTAATCAGCGTACTGTCAACTCGATAAGGACGTCCCACGATCGACCAATGCATGCCGGAATTGTGCGCCCCATGCCGATGGTGCACGGTTCGAATCACCGCCAGCTTGTGCATTCGCCGAGCGAGTTCGGGAATCAGTTCGGTGACGTGGATACCCGGGACGGAGGTCGAGATGGGTTGAAACTCCCCTCGCACGCCGTCACTGGCGTGCGGCTTGGGGTCCCATAAATCCAAGTGGCTGGGGCCCCCGCAATTGAAGATCATGATGACCGAGCGGGCTTTTCCCCGTGGGGAGGGTTGAGCGGCCCACGCTCGGGCCCAGGGAAACCAAGTCGCGGCGGCCAAGGCTCCGGCCCCCGAGGCGAGGAAGGCTCGACGATTCGCCGCAAGCCGCTCGGGATCGGGAGCGGACTTGGGTGTCGGTCGAGACGACCAGGATCCCATGTCGGCAGGAAACGCGTCGTTTTCGAGTGACCTATGGGACATGATTGGACTCTCCGTGATCTCCCGGATTCCCCGAGGCACTGCGGCATCGAGGCACTGGCGGCATTGGGGCACCGCGGCATTGGGGCACTGGCGGCGTCGCCGGTGAGCCGACCGGCCGCGTTACTTTCCCACGGGGGGTACCAGCGGCGACGGGGAAGTTCCGAACTTCCGCGAATAACTTCCACCGGCTCCACCCACTTCTTGCCTATACCTTATGCCGGTTGGCGGGTTGACCGCAAGCAAAACCTGTCGGCCCGCGCATCGTTTCCAGCTCACTTCCATCTCACGTTCAGCTCACGTTCAACCCATTATCACCGGATACGCTCCCGCTCGATCGTCAAATGACTTGATCGACGGCTCTTGGCCTACGGGTGTCGGGACGCGGTGAACGTGGGCCTCACGGTCCGTCGAGGGCCGGGAGTTCGTCGAGGAACTCATCGAGTGCTCGCTGATATTCCGGAGGGTCCAGGTCGTTATGTTCCACTCCATCCAAAACGAGGAATCGCTTGTTCGGGCTGGGGCAGGCCTCGAACAGTTTTTTTCCATGTGCGAAGGGAATGATGGTATCGGCCGTTCCATGGCTTTGAAGAAGGGGCCCCTGATAGGCTTGGATTTTTGTATGGGAGTCGAACCGGTTGCGCATGAGCCAACGCACGGGGAGCCACCAGTAGATCGTGGCGGCAACTTCAGGCATCGACGCGAAGGTTCGTTCGAGAATGAGACCCCTTGCTCCCTGAGTCACGGCGGCATCGACTGCCACTGCGGCGCCGAGCGAGCGGCCCATGAGGACGATCTGATCGGGACGGAGATTCTCGCGCTGCGCCAACCAGGCTTGAGCCGCTCGAGCGTCGCGATAGAGGCCTGCTTCGTAGGGCCTTCCCTCACTTTTTCCATAGCCTCGGTAGTCGAAGACGAACATCGAGACTCCCAGCTCTCGAGAGATCGCGTGCATCTCCGGCCCCAAGTGGCCGACATTGGTTCCGTTTCCATGGCAGTAAAGAATATGGGCGCGGGGTTCCGGATGGGGAAAGTACCAGCCATGCAGTGTCGGCCCATCTTCCGCCTGAAAATAGACGTCTTCAAAGTCAAGACGGATGGGTTGCCAATTGGCCGCGGGAATGGCCCAGCGCGGGTAAACGAGCGAGTTTTCCAGTAAAGAAACCAGCAACAGGATCACCAAGTAGCTAATCAGACAGAGAAGTGGCCAACGTACGGCGGGATGTTGTCGAGCCATATACAACCGCTTCCAGGGCCAAACCATTCTGAGTCCACTGTTTGGAAAAAACACCGTTCGGGAAAAACACCGTTCGGAAAGAGAGACTGCCCGGAAAAAATCGTCTGCAGGAACATCTGAGGTAAATGTCTGAAAAATGTCCGCGCAAGACGCCGTGAAGACTCTCTTTCGCCCAAGTTCCGAGTGCGCTCCTTGCGGCACAATATAGCCTTCATTGGCGTCCGCTTCCACCGTCGATTAATCTAGTCCCAAGTGAGTTGTATGGCTCCCGAACGCTGGAACGGGGATTCAATATCGAACTGGAGACAACTAAAGTCAGTCTTGGCTTGCGGCTCGACGACGGAGGCCGCCCAGAACGAAACCATGCATCGAACTGACCCTCCCTTGGACCTGGGCGACTAACTCGCTCCTGTCTCTTGATTACCGACCCCAAAGCGAGTACTAAAGGGATTGGCCAGGAACGATAACATCGACGGGCGCCGCAACCGGAGGGAACGACGATGACCAAGAAAGACATTCTGGAGACCATCGTCCGCGCCTTTGGGCTTGTCCTGCTTGTCCTTTACGCCTGCAACTATTTCGTCCGGGCGTTTTCCAACTACGTTGGAATTGACGAGGAGGGTACGCCGAGCGAAATGCGTTTGTACCTTTTCGAAGGCATTCTCCACGCCCTCGTTTCCCTGTATCTCCTTCGAGGAGCGCCCCTGCTGTTACTCTTCTGCTTTCCACCTGACTCAGAAGAATCAACAACTGCCGAGGCCAACGATCCGACGACACCTTCTCCTTGATCCGAATTCGGACTTCTTTGGTCGAATGTCCCTACCATGTAGGACAATGTCAGGGTGCTTGGTTGCGTGATCGCACGGTCCGAGGTTTGCACTTCCTCCCCGCACGCAGCTAATCGGGAGAAGAAGCCCCAACGACCGGCGCCTGCCAGGGGACTCTTCCCCCGCGCTGAACGTGCCTCCGCATTGCCGCCAGTAGCTCTCGAGCCATTGCGGGGTGGTCCTGGATGCGATCGGTCGTCTCCTGGGGATCGTCTTTTAAATTGTAGAGTTCCAGTGGACTGAAGGGATCATTTTGCAGCAGTTTCCATTCGCCACGAATCAAGGCCTCGTAACTCTTGCCCCCATGAACTCCCCCTTCTCGCCGCACGAAATAAAGTTCGCGTGGACCGGGGATCGCTTCGCCACGCAGCGCGGGGAGAAGACTGACCGAGTCGAGGTCTTCCGGAAGCGTAGCGCCGGCCAGCTCAAGGCAGGTTGGAAAGAGGTCGAAAAGCAGCCCCGGATAGTTGCTTGTCGAATCGCCGGGAATCTGGGCGGGCCAGCGAACGACAAAGGGAACTCGCAGGCCGCCATCATAATGACTCTGCTTGCCCCCACGCCAAGGAAGATTGCTTTGGCCATGCGGAATGGAGCCCCCGTTGTCGTTCGTGAAGGCAACCAAGGTGTTCTCGTCCAGACCGGTTTCACGCAGAGTCTCCATGACTCGGCCAATGCAGTCATCCAGGTGCTCGACAAAGGCCACGTTCTTCGCCCGTAGCGGTTCCAATTGCGGTTCACGCTGCTGGACCCGCTTCAACCACGACTCGGGAGGTTCGATCGGGAAGTGTGGCGCATTGTACGCGAGGTAGAGGAAGAACGGACGATCCGGCTGCTCGGATCGCTCCCGCAGATAATCCCGCGCCCAATCGGTAAAGAGGTCCGTGGCGTGCCCTTCGGCCTCCAAAGGTTGCTCGTTGAGCCGCAGGTAATTCTGGTCGTGGCGTCGGTGATGCCAGTAACTGTCCATCATGTCCCCCAGAAATCCATGGAAAAAGTCGAAGCCACGCTCGTTCGGGGTGTTGGGGGAGTCGAGTCCAAGATGCCACTTCCCCACGATGGCGGTGTGATAACCGACATCGCGCAGATGATCCGCAATCGTGGGGACACTCGGATCCAAATACCCCCAGGAATTATCAGGATGGGTGCGAATGACTCCGGGAACGCCGACTCGGTCCGCGTATCGACCGGTCATCAACGCGGCTCGCGTGGGAGAACAGACCGTGCAGTTGGCGCGCATGGTGGTGAACTTCATCCCCTCCTGGGCCAGTCGATCGATGTGAGGTGTCTGAACGTCCGGTGCCCCATGGTAGGAGACATCACCGAAACCGAGATCGTCGGTGAGAATAATCAAAACATTCGGGCGACCGACCGGCTTCCCCTCGACCGTCTTCCCTTTGACCGGCTCCTCGCCGGTCGCCGAGGAGTTCGTGCCGCCAAGTCCGCAGGCGATGGAGAACGTTGTCACCATCACGGTCTGGAGAACGAACCAGTGGAATGCCGAGTTTGGCCGCTGCCCAACCTTCATGAACATCATCATCGTCATTGTCTTCATCTTCTTCTTCAATTCGTACTACCGCATGAACGTGCGGTGGAAAGTCGTGGCTCGTTGGGAGAGATGCCGAAACGATTCATCCCTTACCGCTCCGGCCAATCTTGACGCCGATGCTCGAGCAATCGCGCTTGCAGCTCACTCAATCGATCCGGGTACTGGTTCGCCACGTCGTGCTCTTCTTCCAAGTCGGCATCGAGATCATACAGCTCGAATTTCGTCAGGTCTCGATCGGCAATCAATTTCCATTGATCCTGGCGAAGGGCCAGCTG
>JBJHCD010000301.1:0-6933 GCA_050485845.1 Pirellulaceae bacterium
CATGAAAAGTGAGTACGCGATCAACACAAGCCGCAAATTGTGAAAAATAAACATGAGTGGCACTTGAGATAGCGGTTAGCGGATAGCTGTTAGCTGGTAGTGGTTAGCGACTAAAAACTAAAAACACACTAATGACTAATGACTAAAACCGATACACACCCGCCATGTAGATTGCCTCGTAAAGTCGGTGGAACCAGACATAGCCCAGCGACTTCGAGCCACACGCGACTCGGGCATGTACCGTCGCTCCGGGCCGATGGCGTGGGACGTCATCATCCGGCAGCGAAACCTCGACCAAGACGACCGGAAGCCCATGCTGGTTCAAGTGGATCGAGTCGGCCATTCCGGTCACCCACCCCGAATAACTCGATTGGGGTGAGGTCTCCAACAAATATTCAACTGGCAGCTTTTGACCAGGTTCCAAGGTCCGGAAGGCGTTCAAGACGTGGCCCGCTCGATGTTCCGGGATCTCCAGCTCAAGCCTCCACGAACCTTCCAGCCGAGCGACGCGCATCAGGAATTCGCCATGCGACACGGGCCGGGCCAATAGATCTCGAACATCCCAAGTCACCACTTGGCCATGAAACGGACTGGTGATCCGCAAGGCGTCTCGCTCCTCGGACAACAGTTCCCACTGCTCTTGGAGGCCTTGGCGAGTTACCTCCATTTCCACCTCTTGCGTCGAGATCTGTCCGAGGCCACGGCCCTCTGCTCCTCGTCCCCCTTGTTGCAGTCGAGTCGCCCGGATGGCTGCCAGGGTTTCCTCGACAGTTCGAAGCCTCCCTTGCACTTCATTCATCTGGCGATCGAGTTCCGGGCTCCGGAGGGCTGCTATCAGTTCGCCTTGCGAGACCGACTTTCCATGTCGGACGGGTAGCTCCACCACCACGCCATTTCGGGGCGCGAAGAGGTCGACCCGCTCATGAGGCTCGATGCGCCCTGGAGCCGTTACGGTCAGTTCGGCGGGAACGACGAACAAGGCCAGAGCGAGAACAATCAAGGCGATGATTCCCACGCCCAGCTTCCGCCATCCCCCCACCCCACGCTGCCAGCCGAGATCTCGCAGGGTTCGAGTAACGCCCAGCAGTGGAAGCCGATCGAATGCTTGATTGCGATGGAGTGCCAATCCCAGCGGCCGAGCGATGTCCGCGATCCTTTCCCGGATCGTGGGATCAGGACCTTCCGAGTACCAGTCGGCGATCAAGACTCCACAAGGCAGCAAGGAGAACTCGGGCTGCTGCTCATCCTCCGGAGAATCCTCCTTCGGCAACTCCGCCACCAGCGGAATGACGGCGACGGCCAGGGCCGCCGTGCTCTCCACATACTGCTCTAGAATCGACTCCAATTGTGGTGCCAGGGAAGCCGATTCATCCGGGAACCAGACCGGACCAGCGATCACGGCAGCTTCGGCCAGACGTTCCGCGATCCGAACAGCTTCCGCTCGTCGCTCAACCGAATCCACTCCACTCACCGCCAGAAGTCGGCACCGCTTGCCACGGCATTCGCAAAGGGAGATCCGGTCCGCCTTGAGCAACGGGCGAGTCTCGTGGACCGCCGTATAGGCGAGGGGCCGAGTTCCCTCGGGCCGAAAAATTCTCTCCCAATATTGTTCCCGTTGACGAGCTTGACCGACCGTTCGCTCCAGCCGTTGAACCTCATCGCGAAGATAATACTCGGAAGCAATTTCCGCGACGGCCCCCAATACTCGCAGCACTCCCGGAGCCACCGGGGCATCGTCCACATCGGGCTGAAAAAGTTCCAGAACGGCCCGCGTGGAGTGGTGGAAAGTCAGCGGTTGGAAGTAGAGGTGGTGGTCGCTTTGATTGTCCCAAGTTCCATCGTGACCCCGCGCCGGGACAACTCGCGGCTGGGGATGACGCATCGTGGCGTCGATCAACCCGGAGTGCATTCGGCGACTTTTTTCCGAAGTGGTCAACTGCACGGCTTCCGGGGCAATCTGGCATCCGGCCTCGATTCCTCCCAGCGCGGATTCCGTCCAGACTGCTCCTCCCGTCATTGCCAGCCCCTGCACCAGCTCCTCGAGCAGTCGAGCATGAAACAGGGACGGGGTCATGGGGGAATGCGCGAGGTCAGCCAGGCGAGCCAACAATGCCTCGAGCGATTCACGTGTGGTGGTTAGGTCCTCGGCGTGAGACATGCAAGGTCGAACTGTATCGGGTTAAGGGGCAAGAGGAGGTCAAGTGCGAATTAAATGGATGGTCAAACTGGGAGAGCAACGACAACGGGGGAAGCGGGAGATACAGGGTAGTCAGCAGAGACAAGGGCAAAATGGCCGATGCCGTTGGGTTCACGTTGGAGCCCCAAAAGCAACTCTACTGGCAGAGTAATGGATTCCGGCAGGATAGGGAAGGTTTATCCATGGGGGGACGCGGAGCGATTTTTTCGTCAAAAGGGATTTTGACGCTAGAGGAAGGCGGCTGTCGGTCGATGAAACCGAGCAGCGCCTGGTCCTAGGGCTCTGGCCGCGTGCTGTCCATGCCGCCGGATGTGTCGAGCATCCGATGGGGATAGGGGTTGGGAACTTGTTCCGTTGGGGCAAGTTGCGGCTCGATCGTGGCGAGGCCTCGCGCCACGTTACCCTTTTTTGCCTTTGGGAATTTCTCGAAGCCGTCGATGAATCGATTCCACTCGATGCTCGTGCTCCTCCTGGTCGCCGCCTGTTGCAGTGCGGGGGGATGCTTCTTGCGCGAGTCGCCGAGGAGCCCCTTTGGGAATCAAAGCTATTTCCGCAAAGTGGCGGGAGACATCACCTTTCCGGACGCGGTGACCGTGATGGAACAGGAGTTGATTGAAGGCCCCTCGCCTCGATCGATTCGTGCCGGTCACCTCAGTGAGGAAATGTGGGACATGACCCTGGAGGAGGCGATTCAGATTGCCATCTCCCGCTCCACGGTCATGCGTGACCTCGGAGGAACCGTCGTCCGGACTCCGGCCAACATTCGGACCATTCTGGAACCCTCCATTGAAGAGACGGACCCACGGCAAGGAGTTTACGCGGCGTTAAGCGCGTTCGATGCCGCCTACGCCTCCAGCCTGGTGGCCGAAAAGAATGACCGAGTGTTGAACAACCTGTTCACGGCGGGAGGGACGCGACTCTTTCAGCAGGACCTGATCCTTTACAACCAACAGATATCGAAGCGGTCCGCGGCGGGAAGTGAGTTCGCTCTGCGGCAGAACATTGAGTACGACGCCAATAACGCTTTCGCCAATCTCTTCCCCAGTGCCTGGAACACGAACATCGAAGCAGCCTTTCGTCAGCCGTTGTTGCAGGGGGCGGGAGTTGACTTCAATCGCATTGCGGGGCCCGGCAACGACCCGGGCAACATCAATGGCGTCTTGATCGCTCGAACCAAGACCGACACCAGTCTCACCGAGTTCGAGGTGGGGCTGCGGGATTTGATCAGCAATGTGGAAAACGCCTACTGGGATCTCTACTATGCCTACCGCGACCTCGACGCCAAAGTAAATTCCCGAAATGCCACTTTGGAAATCTGGCGCCGCGTCAGTGCCGGAGATTTCTCTCAACAGCGCGGCACCAGCAACCAGCGGGAAGCACAGGCCCGCGAGCAGTACTACCGACTCGAGGAAGATGTCCAGAATGCACTGAGCGGACGTCCTGGTGATGGAACGGCGACGTACAACGGGACTTCGGGAGGAGCGTTCCGAGGTCAGGGGGGAGTGCTGTACTGCGAACGTCGCTTGCGTCTGATCCTCGGCTTGGGAATCACGGACGACCGACTGATTCGTCCCAAGGATGAACCGGTGATGGTGCCGATTCATTTCGATTGGGGAGAGATTTCGGCCGAGGCGTTAATGCGGCGGGCCGAGTTGCGACGACAGCAGATCCAAATTCGACGACGCGAATTGGAACTGGCGGGAAGCCGCAACTTCCTCTTGCCGCAACTCGACGCAATCGGGCTATACCGATTCCGTGGATTCGGTCAGCAGTTAATCAGTCACCGCCGCGGGGCGATGGAGTTCGACAACGCCTTCGGCAACCTCACCACGGGTGATTTCCAGGAATGGCAGCTCGGTGCCGAACTATCGTTCCCCATTGGATTTCGCCGAGCCCATGCGGCCCTTCGTCACGCTCAACTCCAGCTGGCTCGGGAACGAGCCGTCTTGGAAGAGCAGCAGCGGCATATCCTTTATGATTTGAGTAACGCCTATTCGGAACTCGATCGCGCCTATTCCGTGGCGCAGACAACCTATAACCGGTTGGCCGCGGCCAAGACCAACGTGGAGATTCTGCGAGCCCGCACCGAAATGGGGGATTCCGTCGATCTCGACCTTTGGCTCGATGCCGAACGACGCTATGTCGATGCCGAAATCCGCTTTCACCGGGCGGCCGTGGAGTATGTCCTGGCCGTGAAGAATGTGCATTTCGAGAAGGGGACGCTGCTGGATTACGGGCAAGTTTTCCTATCCGAACTACCGATTGGACTGGACGGAAAGGGGCGCGAGGCTTCCAAGCAAGAGCGGATTCCGCTCCCGGAGTCCCTGGAGCCGGAAGAAGCTCTGTTGCCAGATTCCGTTCCTCCCCCCCCGGGTCCTGAGCCAGGATCGCTCCCTCCACCAGTGAATTCCTTGCCTCCTCCCAGTCCAGGGCGGTAGCAAAGATTCCCAGAAGTGCGGTCCGTCGATGCTTTCCTCCCCTCATCCGCACGATTATCCTAGTTAACCTAAGCCTATCCGTTCGCCGGTTTCCGAATGTCGACCAACAGGCACGCTCGGATACTTGCGGTTTGAGGGCAGCCGTTCGGGCAGTGAGCCCCAAGTTTTGCCACGATTCGTGTTTGCCGACTACGCGATCGATTCATTTTCGCCATAGTGAACAAGTAACCACCCCATGCGAAATCCACCCGTCAATTGGTACGAGGGGCTTTTTCTGCTCCCTCACCACATGCAGCAGGCCGAGCGGTATTGGACGGAACTGAGCCACACGTCGCATCAATGGGACCATCCGTTTCATTATGGATTGGCGGCCCTGGACTTCAGTCGGGAAGCCTTGGCGAATCATCAGTTCGAGGTCCATGTGCTCAAGGCCCGAATGCCGGACGGAACATTGGTCTCGCTGGAACTGGGCCAGGAGCCGGATCGTCTGCACCTGAAGGACGACATCTCCCATTTGGGAAAAGCATCGGCTCCCTTGGACGACGCCTTCGAATCGGCGGCGGTGGTCCGAGTGTTCCTGGGAGTTCCGAAACTGAAATTGGGACAGGCCAACGTGACCAGCCAGGAGGAGACGGGGACCACGCGATACATTGAATCGCGGCTGAATGTGCAAGACGAGGTTCGCGGGGGAAACGAGCAGGAGATCCAGCTACGGCAGCTGAACGTGAAGCTGCTCCTGTCGACTCAGGATCTTTCCGGGTATGAACTTCTGCCGATTGCACAGATCAAGCGGGCCGGGGCTTCGGGGGCCAAACCCCAATTGGACGAGAGCTACATCCCTCCGGTCTTGTCGATTGACGCTTGGCCGGGGCTGAGCCGCAACATTGTCCGGGCCATTTACGACGTTATCGGTCAGAAGATCGAGGTCTTGACCGACCAGGTGGCCAGTCGCGGGATCGGATTTGACAGTCGGCATCCGGGCGACATGGAGCGGATGCTGATGTTAGGGCAGCTCAATGCCGCCTACAACACGCTGGCGATCCTCGGATTCTCCCCCGGTATGCACCCACTGACCGTTTATACCGAGCTATGCCGGATTGTCGGCCACCTCTCCATTTTCAGTCGCGAGCGGCGGACCGAAGACGTGCCACCCTACGATCATGAGGATCTGGCCGGCATCTTCAAGATGCTGCAACTGCGGATCGAGACGCTGCTGAACGCGGTTCGGGACTACGAGTATGAACAGCGATACTTCCTGGGAGTCGGTCTGGGGATGCAGGTGTCGCTGGAACCGAAATGGTTCAACTCGGATTGGCAGTGGTTCATCGGCGTGAACAAGGGGGACCTGACGCGCCAGGAGATCCGCGATCTCCTCTCCCCTGGGCAACTCGACTGGAAATTCGGCAGTAGTCGCCAGGTGGAGATTTTGTTCAAACAGCGGGCCGAGGGGCTGCAGATTCAGCCGGTGGACCGGCCGATTCGAGCCCTTCCGGACCAGTCGGATTGGGTCTATTACGAAGTCTCGCGCGGGGACGCCCCCGCCTGGCGTGATGTGCAAGCCACGCAAACGCTCGCCATGCGTCTCAAGGATTCACTGATTGTGAACCTCGACAAGCTGCAAGGCGAACGAACCCTCGTGATATCGAGTCGAGGCAAATCCGTTTCCCTTCAATTCGCCCTGTTTGCGGTACCGACGAAACAATGACACCGAAATTCGCGCAAGCGGTCGACCCGGTCATCCTCAACGTGCTGGCACTCCTGGATCGCATTCACCGGGATGAGCAGCCCGTTGCACAGGAGGAGCGTCCGCGGATTCGAGCCTTGATCGAGCAGGCCGAAGCTCGAGTGGGGTCGGCCGACGAGTGGAAATTGGCCAAGTACGCGCTGATCTCTTGGATTGACGAAATGCTGGTGGAGGCTCCCTGGGAAGGGAGGGATTGGTGGAGTAACAACGTGCTGGAAGTGGAATTGTTCGCAACTCGGCAATGCTACGACCAGTTTTATGTTCGAGCGAAAGAAGCAACAACGTTTCCCCAGCGGAATGCCTTGGAGGTCTATTACATCTGCGTCGTGCTCGGATTTCGAGGGCTGTACCGAGACCCCGATTTTGCCCAAGCGACGATTCAGGCTTTGGACCTCCCTCCGGACGTTGAGGCCTGGGCGAAACAGGCATCCATGGCGGTACGGCTGGGTCAGGGTCGGCCATCGATCCGAGGAGAGGTCCGAGAACTGCAAGGTGCTCCCCCGCTGCAGGCTCGGGACTTGGTCCTGTGGTCCGGGCTGGCTCTCACGATGCTC
>JBJHCD010000302.1:0-6902 GCA_050485845.1 Pirellulaceae bacterium
CCTGGTGCCGCCATTGCGGGACCGAGCCGAGGACATCCCCGACTTGGTACGCTGCTTCACCGAGCGCTACGTGCGGCAATTTCGCAAGCCCATCACGAGCATCGACGCGGATGCCATGACGGCGCTCTGTGATTATCCCTGGCCGGGGAATGTGCGAGAGATCGAGAACTTCGTCGAACGCTGTGTCATTCTGTCGCAAGGCTCGACTCTCGAAGTGCCGTTCGGCGAGTTGCAGCCCGTCAAGGGCCCGGCAGCGGATGGAGGGGCCACCCTTGAAGCCGTCGAACGGGAGCACATCCTTCGCTGCCTGAACCGATGCAACTGGGTGATCGCCGGACCCTCGGGTGCTGCCGCAATGCTCGGCATGAAGCGCACTTCCCTTCAATCCAAGATGCAGAAGTTAGGAATTGGCCGCCCAGGGTAGTGCCGCTCCACCGGCAGGACTGCCGGCCCACCGGCAGATTGCATGGGCCGCAGGCCACTCTCCATTCCAAATCTCTTCTCGTGTTCCGAATCCTATCTACCCTGTGCGGCGCGACTTACCGCCGCGGTGCCTGTGGCGTTCATTTCGTGGCGCGGTTCGTGCCTTATCAACACTAACGAAACGCCTGACCGTCGAAACGCACCGCCGAGATCAGGACAGTCAGGTCTCCAGTCCCAAGCCTAAGGAGCAACAAGCAATGGCAACCAACCGTGCAGTGGCCTACATGGGGCCGAGGAAACTGGAGATTCAGAATCTCGACTTCCCCAAGCTTGTCGATCCGCGGGGGAAGGCCTGTCATCACGGCGTCATCCTGAAGATCGTGACCACGAACATCTGTGGCAGCGACCAGCACATCTACCGGGGCCGCTTCCCGGCACCCGAAGGGATGGTCCTGGGCCACGAGAACACCGGCGAAGTCCTCGAAGTGGGCCGGGACGTGGAGTTCCTCAAGAAAGGCGACCTGGTCTCGGTCCCTTTCAACGTCAGTTGCGGGCGCTGTCGCAACTGCCGTGAGCGTCACACCGAGGTCTGCATGAACGTCAACCCCGAAGTCTCCTGCGGGGCCTACGGCTTTAACCTCGGCGGCTGGCAGGGCGGTCAGGCCGACTACATGATGGTTCCTTATGCCGATTTCGCCCTGCTGAGGTTCCCGGACAAGGAGCAAGCGATGGCGAAGATCAAAGACCTCACCCTCCTCTCGGACATCCTGCCGACCGGCTACCACGGCTGTGTGATTGCGGGCGTCCGAACGGGGTCGTCGGTCTACATCGCCGGAGCTGGGCCGGTGGGCCGATGCGCCGCGGCGAGTGCCCGGCTGCTCGGGGCGTCCTGCATCATAGTCGGCGACCAGAACGCGCAGCGGCTGGAGTTGGTGCAGAAGGCCGGGTACGAGGTCGTCGATCTCTCGAAAACCACGCCGCTCTCCGACCAGATCGAGGCCATCTTCGGAGAACGCGAGGTGGACTGCGGGGTGGACTGCGTGGGTTTCGAGGCGCATGGCCACGGTTCGGCGTCCGGGGAGGAGGATCCGACGGCGGTTCTCAACGGCCTGTTCGAGGTCGTAAGGGCGGGTGGCGGCATGGGCATCCCCGGCATCTACACGGCCGGCGACCCCGAGGCAAAGACGGAAGCCGTCAAACAGGGCACCTACAACCTCGACTTCGGCAAGGCGTGGATCAAGTCGCCGTCGCTGACCGGAGGGCAAGCGCCGGTCGTGAAGTACAGCCGTGACCTGATGATGGCGATCCTGTGGGACCGGATGCCTTACCTGAGCGAGGTCATGAACATCGAAGTCGTCCCGCTTGAAAAGGCGCCCGAGGCGTACCGAGCGTTCGACGAGGGGTCGCCGAAGAAGTTTGTCCTCGACCCGCATGGGTCCGTCCGAGCATAGCGTCGCAAAGCCGATCAAAGAGTCCAAATAGCGCAGTTCTCCGGAGACAATGCGATGGATGAGCCAATGACCAAGCGGCCTGACGACCAAGCCTCGCGAGTCATGACCCACGGCTGCCCTTCTGGCACCGACCACGACCGGGAAGTTCCCGAGATCGATCTGCTCAGCCCGCTGACGATCCGTGACATTACGCTCCGCAACCGGATTGTAATGTCTCCCATGTGCCAGTATGTCGCGACGGACGGCCTGGCCAGCGACTGGCACTTGGTCCACCTCGGCAGTCGGGCGGTTGGCGGGGTGGCGCTCGTGCTCGTCGAGGCTACGGCCGTCACACCCGACGGCCGGATCACCCCGGGTGACCTGGGGATTTGGGGGGAGCAGCATGTCGAGCCGCTGGCGCGCATCGTCCGGTTCGTCCACTCGCAGGGGGCCGTTGCCGGCATTCAGCTGGCCCATGCGGGGCGGAAGGCCAGTTGTGAGCCACCCTGGAAGGGTGGGGCCAGCCTCAAGACACCCGTCGCGGGCGGCTGGACTGTCGTTGGCCCCAGCCCGATCCCGTTCTCCGACGGCGACCCGGTGCCGGTGCCACTCGACGACGACGGCATTGAGGGGATTGTCGCCGCCTTCGCGGCCGCCGCCGACCGGGCCCTGGCGGCAGGGTTCCGGGTGATCGAGATCCATGCGGCCCACGGGTACCTTCTGCACGAGTTCCTGTCGCCCCTGAGCAACCACCGAACGGATCGCTACGGCGGGAGCCTGGAGAACCGAATGCGGCTACTGCTTCGAGTCGCAAAGCGCCTGCGCCAAGGGGTGCCCGAGGAACTGCCCTTGTTCGTGCGGATCTCGGCCACGGACTGGGTGGAGGGAGGTTGGGACATCGAGCAATCGGTCGTCCTCGCCCGGCATCTGAAAGCCCTCGGTGTGGACCTCATCGATGTCTCTTCCGGAGCCCTGGTGCCTCACGCACGCATCCCGGTGGGCAAGGGATTCCAAGTTCCGCTCGCCAGGAAGGTCCGTTGCGAGGCGAACATCAGGACGGGAGCAGTGGGGCTGATCACCGAGCCGCGCCACGCCGACGAGATCGTGACGGGCGGGGACGCCGATTTGGTGTTCCTTGCGCGGGAACTGCTCCGAGAGCCGTACTGGGCGGTGAAGGCGCAGCACGAACTCGGCGCGGAACCTTCGTGGCCGACCCCGTATGGCTACGCCGTCAGGCGGCGAGCAAAGTAGGACCGCGAACCGAACGAGTTACCCGCAGGCAGGGGAACAAAGGTCGGAAGTCGAATCGAGGCCAAAGGTTCACTACACCAGAATGGATAGGAGCTAGATCATGGCGAAAGACACTCTTAAAGGACTCAATGTGGCCATCCTGGTCACCGACGGCTTCGAGCAGGTCGAACTGATCGAGCCTCGTAAGGCCCTCGACCACGCCGGTGCGGAGACACGCATCGTGTCGCCCCAGGGCGAGCGGGTCCGCGGCTGGGATTTCACCGACTGGGGTGACGAGCTTCCGGTCGATGTGCCCCTCGACGGAGCCAGCCCCGACGACTTCGACGCCCTGCTGCTGCCGGGCGGGGTCTTCAACCCCGACTCGTTGCGGATGCAGCCGAATGCGGTCGCGTTCGTCAAGGAGTTCTTCGACGCCGGCAAGCCG
The DNA here is from genome assembly GCA_050485845.1 of Pirellulaceae bacterium. GTDB lineage: Bacteria > Planctomycetota > Planctomycetia > Pirellulales > Pirellulaceae > JBJHCD01. Next base: position 3,529 of record JBJHCD010000302.1, read on the forward strand.
GTGGCGTCGATCTGCCACGGCCCCTGGACCGTCATCGAGGCAGGGGCGGCGCAGGGACGGCGGATCGCCTCGTGGCCGTCCCTCAAGACGGATCTCCGTAACGCCGGCGCGGAATGGGTGGATCAGGAGGTCGTCGTCGATGGCAACCTCGTGACAAGCCGCAACCCCGACGACATCCCGGCGTTCAACCGGGCCATGATCGACCTCTTCGCCCAGAGCTTGGCTGGCAGCGGCCGCTGAGCGACTGCGTTGCGCGATCCGTCCCCCGCGTCGCGGCGAGCTGTAGGACCCCGAGGGGAATCGATGATACTAATGCTCGATTGGTGATCATCTTACTGGCAGAACAACAAGAACAAGGAATCTGAACAATGGCTACATCAACCAAAACAACTTGCTTGAGCGGTCCCGAGACTGTCACCCAGGCGCGCGTAGATAAACGCAGTGAAACCGCGCAGCCCACCGTGTTGCGATCTGTCAACCCGTACAACGGAGAGACGACCAAGACATACACCGAAATGACGAACGATGAAGTCGATGCTGCTATTGCAACGGCTCATGACCGCTTTGGGAGCTGGCGCCGCGTGCCGTTCACACAGCGTGCGACCTTGCTGCGCCGCGCGGCCGAATTGTGCCGCGAGCGCCTTGAAGACCTGGCTCGTTTCATGGCGATCGAAATGGGGAAGCGGATCGCCGAAGGCCGCCATGAGGTGGAATTGTGCGCCAGGATCTTCGAGTACTACGCGGACCGTGGCGAGCAGCTACTGCAACCCGAGACAATCCAGTCGCCGGCTGGAAACGCCACGCTTCTGAGTGAGCCGCTAGGCGTCATATTTGGCATCCAACCCTGGAATTACCCGTTTTATCAGGTCATTCGCTTCGCGGCGCCGAATCTGATGGCGGGGAACGTTGTCCTCCTGAAGCATGCCTCCAGCGTTCAGCAATGTGCTGAAGCCGCCCAGGAGTTGTTTCAGGATGCAGGCTTCCCTTCGGGCACGTATACGAATCTCGTAGCTTCCTCCGGTCTTGCCACCAGGGTAATCGACGACGACCGAGTGTGTGGCGTGTCCTTCACGGGAAGCGACGCGGGCGGTGCCCGTGTCGCAGAGCGCGCCGGTAAAAACGTCAAGAAAACCGTCCTGGAACTGGGCGGCAGCGACCCGTTCGTTGTACTTGAGGATGCCGACCTCGATTCGGCAGTCGATTGGGCGGTTTGGGGGCGAATGAACAACATGGGGCAGTCCTGCGTCGCTTCGAAGCGATTCATCGTCCTAGAGTCGATCAGCGAACAATTCATCGAGCGGTTCCGGAAGAAGCTCGCCGTCCTCAAGATGGGAGACCCGCTGGACGAGTTGACGGGCGTCGCGCCGGTTTGCTCGGCAAAGGCAGCCAGGGATCTAGAGGACCAGATCAACCGTTCGGTCGCCGCCGGCGCTCAGGTTGTCATCGGCGGAAAACGTCCGGACCCTGAAGGAGCCTTCATCGAGCCCACAATCCTGGCGAACGTCAAAAAGGGAATGCCTGCCTACGATGAAGAGCTGTTCGGGCCGGTTGCGGCGGTGATTGTCGTCCCGGACGAAGCCACGGCAATCGAGATCGCCAACGATACCAAGTATGGTCTGGGCGGCTCAGTCTACACGCGCGATGTACAGCGCGGGCGGCGTGTCGCGGAGCGAATAGATTCCGGCATGGTCTTTATCAACTACCCAGTCTACACGTTTGAAGACATCCCCTTCGGCGGAACAAAGAAATCTGGATACGGTCGTGAGACCGGCGCACTCGGCATTGAGGAGTTCTTGAACAAGAAGGTTATCCGGGTCCGCCCCGAAAACGTGGAGGTAGGTTATGTTGACGGCAAATAAGACAGCTCGCGTGAGCGAGGCCAACGGCTTCCAGAAAATGTTCTCTCCCGGCCGACTGACGCTTGGCGTCTTCTTCCCGATTGAAGCATTCAAAGGCGACCAGCCGACGATGCACGATCAAGAGTACCTGGCGCGTCGAGCCGAAGAGTTGGGCTTTGCCGCACTCTGGTTTCGCGACGTGCCGCTACGTGATCCCAATTTCGGCGACATCGGGCAGGTCTTCGACCCCTGGGTCTATCTCGGCTGGATTGCGGCGCAGACGCGCACGATCGCGCTCGCCACCGGTTCGATCATTCTCCCCGTGCGACACCCGTTGCACACCGCCAAGGCAGCCGCTTCCATCGACCAACTCACCCGTGGCCGTTTCGTACTCGGAGTCGCATCCGGCGACCGGCCCATCGAGTTCCCGGCGTTCGGCATCGACCCGGACGATCGCGACATGTTCTTCCGTGAGAATCTCCGCGTCATCCGCGAAGTGCTTGACGACGAGTTTCCCAAGGTGCAATCCAGCTATGGCACCCTGTTCGGGACGGCCGACCTCGTGCCCAAGCCGAGCGGCCGACTGCCAATCTTGGTGACGGGAAACAGCCGACAAGGCTTGGAATGGATCGCCGAGCACTCCGATGGCTGGATCACCTACCCGCGGCCCCTTGCACGTCAAGCAGAACTCGCTGCGCTCTGGCGTGGTGCTGTCGAGGCCGTCGCACCAGGCGTGTTTAAACCCTTCGCCCAGTCGTTCTACGTCGATTTGAGCGACGATCCCGATCAACCGCCACAGCCAATCCACCTCGGCATTCGCGGCGGCCGGCACGCCTTGCTCCGCTTTCTCGACGAGCTGCGTTCGGCCGGTGTCCACCACGTGATCCTCAACCTCAAGTACGGGACGCGCGACGCGGCAGAGGTCCTCGACGAGATCGGACAAGAGGTCTTGCCGCAACTTGATGCCAGCCAGCCGACGGCCCCAGAACGTACGCGAGTGCTGAGCAGGCGGTAGTCGTGTAAGCCGAGCTAAACCGGAGAAGACGGAGATCGCGTTATGAAAGCTTACGAATTGCAAGGTAACTTCGGCATCGATTGCTTGTCCCTCACCGAGCGGCCTGAGCCGCAGCCGGACGCGGGGCAGGTGCTGCTGAAGATGCGGGCGTGGTCGCTCAACTACCGCGACCTGTTGGTCGTCAAGGGGACCTATCATCCCAACCTGCGATTGCCGTTTACGCCACTTTCAGACGGCGTCGGCGAAGTTGTCGCGGTGGGCGAAGGCGTGTCGCGCATCAAGACGGGCGACCGCGTGGCCGGTATTTTCATGCAGAAGTGGATCGACGGCCCGTTGACGGAGTTGAAGGCCAAGTCGGCGCTGGGTGGAGCCACCGCGGGGTTGGCGGCGGAGTACGTCGTGCTCGATGCGGAGGGAGTCGTATCCATCCCGGAACATCTCACCGACGAAGAAGGAGCGACGCTGCCGTGTGCCGCCGTGACAGCGGCGAACGCACTCATTTATGCCGGCAACATCAAGGC
>JBJHCD010000303.1:0-6899 GCA_050485845.1 Pirellulaceae bacterium
AACTTCAACCACGCCCCCCAGCGTGTCGCCTCGCTTCCCGGTAGCATCGATCAGTTCCTTGACCTCGTCGTCCCGGTCGGGGTTCAGCGAATAGATGGCGCTCGAGTCGCGCCACTCCCGCTGCTCGGCCAACGTGCCGGGGCGAGGCTCAATCTTCATTCCCCCCAGTTCGACCACGTACCCCAGCGATTCAATGCCAAACTCGCGAAGCAGAAGTCGAGCGAGCGCGCCAGCGGCGACGCGGGCTGCCGTCTCTCGCGCACTGGCTCGTTCCAAGATGCCTCGAATTGAACCGAGATACTTGACCGCGCCAGTCAGATCTCCGTGTCCAGGTCGGGGGCGATCCAGATCGTCCAGTCGCTCCAGCTTGTAGTCGCGGTTCACCACCTGCAGAGTGACCGGACTACCAATGGTTTGGTTCTTCCAAATCCCCGTCAGGACCTCCGCTCGATCCGTTTCGATCCGCTGCCTCCCGCCACGGCCATAGCCTCCCTGCCGTCGCCGAAGTTCCGCGTTGATGAAATCGGTGTCGATGTGCACGCCCGCGGGGAATCCATCCACCATGGCCAGAAGAGTTTTTCCGTGGGATTCGCCTGCGGTCCAGTATCGCAACATAAATTCGTCGAGAAAGGAAAAGAGGGAGAGAGGAGAAACGAGACAACGAAGAAAAAATAATACCGAAATCAGGGCCGATTCGCGGTCCGCCGAGGTACGCGCGAGGAAGAAACCGAAGGGAGACACCAGTAATGGAGCGAGAAATCGCGAGGACTCGACCACTCACGACTCCAGTTCGCGCTCGAGCCACACCCTCTCTCCATTCCCTCGCCACTGATTCTAACCGCAACCTGGGGTACTCTCCTAGGGCGAATCGACTTCGTGTAAGGTCGCTATGGGGCACTTCCCTCCCCACGCTGGGGCCAAGTCACCTTTAGCAGCCAGGATTCCGTGTTACTTCCCAAATCGGCTCGGTGTCTAGCTCGCCAGGTTACGTTGATTGACGTTATCAGACTGGTGAATTGAGTTCGGTCGACGTGGTTCGATGAAGAGCCGCGACGGACTCGAGAGAGTCCTTGCACTCTCGACTCGGGGAGAGTCGAGCCAGTGCGCCTGCGAAGGCGCTTGATCAGAGGGGTGCAAGTCCCCTCCAGGCGAACGTTACCAGCCTGAAGTCAAACGGTAACTGCGTTTTCGTGAGGAAAGGTGGAGAGCAACCTGAGACGAACGACCAGTCCGTAGCGCAAGCGAACTTGATTCGGCCAAGCCAATCGGGGAACCTCCTGGCAACGGGTGAACCCTGGACCACGCGACGGGACTCCCTCCGATCCCATGGATCTCCCCGGGGGATAGACGTGGCCAGCCGCGACGGTGACGTAACGTGAGAAACCGAGCGTGGCGAAATGGACGTAGGGTGGTTGAAGGCGGAACGGTCGGAAGGTCAAGCGAGATAAGCAGGGAGAACTGTCCGGTGAAGGACGCGGACGTTCCTGTCGTTAACCAAGCAGTGGGGGACGCTGCGAATAATGGCCCAGGCCCTCCGGAAATCATGTCGCATCCGGGATGGGAACGAACTCGCGACATCGACATGGCGGATGATGCGACCGGACAGAAGTCAGAGCCCTCATAGTAGCGACGAAGCCGTGCAACATAACGCGGTGGAGCGAAGGGGGGCAGGAAGGTAGATGCAACGATGACCAAACCAAGGAAACCGCAACAAAATCGCACCCCGGTCACAGTGCCCTTCGCGGCTACCCCAACCGGAGAGACGCCGGACATTGGACGGTGGGCTCATCCAGCGGTCTGGACACCACGCATGTTGGAGACACTTTTGGAAGATAAAGTGAGAGGAGGCAAATGGCACACGCTGATTGACAAAGTGTACAGTGAGCGGAACCTTTACCACTCAGCCCGCAAGGTGTTGGGTAAGAAAGGGGCCGCAGGAGTTGACCGGCAAACGGTCGAGGACTTCGATGAGCACAGTCGCGAGGAACTGAACCGACTTCACCAACAGCTGCGGGATGGCACTTATCGTCCGGCTCCGGTGAGGCGTACCTGGATCGACAAGCCGGGTAGCTCGGAGAAACGCCCCCTGGGAATCCCGACCGTACGTGACCGAACCGTGCAGACGGCCCTGGTCCACGTCATTGAACCAATCCTGGACGCCACGTTCCACCAACACAGTTATGGCTTTCGCCACGGACGCGGATGTCACGACGCGCTTCGTCGCGTCGAGGAGTTGCTCACAGCTGGCTACGTCTACGTCGTCGATGCAGATCTGAAATCTTATTTCGACACGATCCCCAAAGATCGTCTGCTGGCCCTAGTGCGGCAAAAGATTTCCGATCCTCGGGTATTAGGCCTGATTCAACAGTATCTGGATCAGGAAGTCATGGAAGAACTGAAATCCTGGGCCCCGGAAGAGGGGGTTCCCCAAGGTGCGGTTCTTTCTCCCGTCCTCGCCAATGCCTACTTAAATCCTCTGGACCATCTCATGGATGAACAGGGTTACCGCATGGTGCGATACGCCGACGACTTTGTCGTGCTTTGTCGTACGCCAGAAGAAGCGGAAGCCGCTCTCACGGAGGTACGCCGGTGGGTGGAAGAGGCTGGTCTCACCTTGCATCCCGACAAGACGCATATCGTGGATTCGCGGGAAAAGAGCTTTTCTTTTCTAGGCTATTCCTTTCGCGGGAACACTCGTCTCCCCCGCGCAAAGAGCCTCCGGAAGTTCGCAGACCGCATCCGTGAATTGACTCCTCGCAAGTCCGGCCAGTCATTGGAACAGACGATTCGGCGTATTAACGCCGTCACCCGTGGCTGGCACCAATACTTTCGACATTGTAACTGGTGGGTCTTCGACGACTTTGACCGTCTGATCCGCCGCCGTCTTCGTCGCCAGCTTTTGAAGCGACACCGGAGAAATCCTCAGCGACTATCCCGGACTCGGCGTTGGCCCAATGCATTCTTTGCGCAGCATGGTCTCGCGAGCCTGAACGAGCACCATCGGCGTTTCGTCCAATCCATGGGAACCTACTGACCGGAGAGCCGTATGCGGGAGAACTGCATGTACGGTTCGGAGGGAGGGGGGGCTCAAACCAATGAGCCCTCCCTACCCCTATCGGGGCTCCGTTCTCCTGAACGGAAAGTCCCAAATCGCTCTAGGTGAATCCCGACCCGTCCATTACGCTTTGTAAAGTTTACAAAACAGTGGACGGCTCACTGGCCTCCGCGTAGGATTCCGTGGCAAACGGCCGAAGTCCAAACAGGGACTGGTTGGCTCCGAGGTTTCTCGCAGCGACCGCGACATTGAGTTCCGGTGGATATCCGGCTGATTTTGCCGAATCGATAGAATTGGTCTCAAGTTTGCTAAATGGGCAGACGGAGATAGCCTGTTCGCGGATCGTGACCCAGAATCGCGCTCCGCCACGGGACGTTCGTTCGCTCGGCTGTTTCTTCCCCCGACGGGTTGAGCCGGTCGCAGTGGCGACAACGACTGGGCTGTAAGGATGCAGCCGGCAACGATTTCCTCCCGCAGATGGAGCGAATGAGCATGGATGCTCGACTGGCTCGCTTCGCGCTGATCGGCGCGTCGCTACTTTTGCTCGGTGCCAACTATCGCACCCAGCACTTCATCGTCACCGCCGCGACTCCCCAACTGGCCCAGGAAGTGGGCCTCGCCGCCGAACGACTCCGGCATGACTTGGCGATCGAATGGCTGGGCCACGAACTCCCCCCTTGGACCGACATCTGTCCCATTACCGTCCACGTGGCTCCTGGAAAGCCCGCCGGGGGGGAGACGAGCTTCGTGTTTCCCGCAGGTGGAGGAGAACCGACCAAGTGGAGGATGATCGTCGAGGGAACTCGAGAACGAGTCCTCGACAGCGTTTTGCCGCACGAAATTACCCATACGATCTTTGCCACGCACTTTCGTCAGCCGCTCCCTCGTTGGGCCGATGAAGGGGCCTGCACCACGGTCGAACACGATGTGGAAAAGCAGAAGCAGGAACGGTTGTTGATCCAATTCCTTACCTCGAACCGGGGGATCGCCTTCAACCAAATGTTCGCCATGCGGGAATACCCGCGCGATATCCTACCACTCTACTCCCAAGGCTATGCCCTGGCCCGCTACCTGATTGCTCAGGGAGGGAAACGGAAATTTGTCGATTACGTGGGGGACGGGCTGAAGACAAACAACTGGACCCACGCCACTCGGAAGCATTACGGCTTCGAGAGTCTTTCCGATCTGCAGGTCACGTGGCTCGATTGGGTCCGTGAAGGCTCTCCCCCGATCGCCCAGCATCCTCCCTCCGCCGAGCGGATGGCCGCGCACCAAGGCCAAGGCCGGCCCGGCACGCGAGGGGGTGACACCTCCTTGGTCTCGACGACGACGAACTCGGACAACTACTCGGGCGCCTCCTCGGTTGCCTCGGATTCGCGGTCCAAGGCTCGAGATGACTCGCAATCCCCGTCAGGTCGAGCAAGAGACTTGGCCGCGGTCCCCACCGATCCACTCGCCACTCCCAGCGGCCCCGCCTCCCCACCCTCTCGCGACCTGGCGGCCGTCGCCTCGAACGCCGTCGCCTCGAACCAGCAACCACTCGGCCGCTCGAACAGTCGGGACTCGGATGACCGGATCGGGAACCACGGAAACGCGAATGATGGAAACGTGAATGATGGGGGCTGGTACGCTCGCCAACGTGATCGAGCCATCGCGGCTCGCCAACAGCAGGGGGGCGTCGCTGGTTCGACGCGGCTCGACTCCCCTCCACCGTCGCCTCCTCGTCCCAATCACTCTCAGTCGTCCGCCCGCCCCCGCGAGGTGGAGGGGGCCAAGCAGGTGGTGCTGGAATGGAGTCGTGGTCACTCGCTCCCGAACAGCCAAGTCGCCGCTTCCGGGATCCCCCCACTCGCCGAGGCCTATCGCTCCGAGCCAAGTGACTTCGCGACAGATGAATTCGGGCCGGATGACTCCGAGACAGTTGACTTCCAGAGATCCGCCTCGCCCGCCGGCAAAGCTCCTCCACTTGCCGCCCCACCGGTCGCTCGCTCCCGATCGGACGCCCACCCCAGGACAAGCGACCTGGGCTACACTCCCGGGTCGACTCGAAGTCGTTACTAAGAGTGCCTAGCACAACCCTTGGGTCAAACGGCCCGAACTCGCGGGATGAGGCCGTCATTTCGGAGTAATGTGAGGGCCACTAAGTAGTATCGCCGGCCAGCCAACGGGTGTGGTCAGGGCTGGTAGAGTCGAGAGAGGTGAAAGAAGACCGGGGCCGCGAAGCAAAGTGAATCGATACGGTCCAGTAGTCCGGCATGCCCCTGCACCAGCGTGCCGTAGTCCGTCACGCCCCGGTCCCGTTTGATGGCCGACATCGTCATCCCCCCGGCAAAGCCCATCAGGGCAGTCACCATGGAAATCAAGCCGGCTTCCCAGACGCCGAACGGGGTAATCCAGCTGAAGAGGATCCCGAGCAGCGTGGTGCTGACCACGCCTCCAATCAATCCTTCCCATGTTCGGCTGGCGTGGATACCTTCGGCAATTACGTGGCGGCCCAGCAGTTTTCCCCAGGCAAACTGAAACAGATCCCCCAACTGAACCACTACAAAAAAGTACAACAGCAGGTCTTCATTGCTCCCCATCACTCCCGACCAGGGTTGACCATCCCTTGTCTCCAGATTCAACGTGAGGATCGCCGGGGCGAAACTGAGTGCGTAGACGCAGATCAGCAGCCCAGCTTGAATCTTGGCGGATCGCTCCAGAAACCGTTTGGGGTCCCCGGAGATCGCTATGCGGGCGGGGATCAGCAACGATCCATAAACCGGAATCAACACGCTGTAGAGGTCGTAGTAGTTCTGCCCCCAACCAACAAAGACGTACTGCAGGGGCGTGAACACGAAAAAGACCCAGAATAGGGCTCGATGGTCGCTCCGTCGCGTCGGTGTCATCGTGATGAACTCGCGGAGCGCCAAGAAAGACATGCCGAAAAACAGGATCATGCAGGGGACCGTTCCCAGCAGCATTCCCGAGGCGAGGATCGCCAGCATCAGCCACCAAACCCGAATCCGCTCGTTGAATTTCCGAGCCGTAATGGGATTGACGGTTCCCTCGGGTTGTTGGCGCAGAAACCTCCCCACGACGTAGAGGACGGCCAGCACTCCCAGGAGGACTCCCAACAGCCACTTGGTCCGTACATTCAGTGCCGCCAGAACGAAAGGATTCGTTCCCAACGGCTCCCATAGCTGAACACCCCAATTTCCCATGTGGCCACTTTTCCGTTCAGGTATCCTTCAGACGTCGAACTGCTTCCCGGGCCCGCCGGAGAAACTCCGTCTTGGGCTCGCCGGATTCGAGCCACATTGGGGGACCGATCGTGATGCAGGTCAGCAGTGGAATGGGGATGTACTCCCCCCGGGGAAGGATGCGGTTCATGTTGTCCATGTAAACGGGCACCAACTCCAGATCGGGCCGCTTCTTGGCAATGTAGTAAATGCCGCTCTTGAATTCGCCAATCTCCTCCTCCACGCCCCTCCCCCCTTCCGGGAAAATGATCAGGGAGTACTTCTGCTCGATTCCCTTGAGAATCAGGTCCACCGGACTCTGATGCACCTTGATGCTTTCCCGGTTGATCAGCAAGGCATTAAAGGTCTTGGCAATATGGCGGCGGATCGCCGTCTTGTCCCAATAATCCTTGGCCGCCACGGGGCGAGTTAGCCCGCGCACTTCCCTGGGAAGCGACGACCAAAGGATCAAGGCATCGACATGGCTGGTATGGTTGGCAAAATAGACCCGCTGGCAGGTATCCGGCTGACAGTCGATCCACCGCACCGTGGCACCCGTGAAGATCTTGGCCAGTGCCGTCAGAAAATAGGCCGTGAGTCGCATTGTCCGAGCAGTCTACGCC
>JBJHCD010000304.1:0-6892 GCA_050485845.1 Pirellulaceae bacterium
CACCCGTCGGAGGTAAGTATAACCCCCGCGTCATGAGTTACGCGACCATCTCGTATGTCAGCAATCAGTTCCTCACTGCGCCCTCGTACGTCGCCATGAATTCGCCGAAGGAACTCCTCGCGTAGATTCGCATCCCTAATTCGATCGACAAGTCGATTCGCGGACTCGAGGTCACCAAATACGGGCCTCCGTGGAAAATGCTGGTCGAGTGACCATTGGGGATGGAAGGAACTCGACGAATTCTGGCCTGCGAGAGAGAGTCGTTCGGTGTACTCCTCAATCGTCAACGCCTCTTTCCGAACTGGAAATCCCCGAAACCGGAAGCACATATCCGACACGGTCGGGCCGATTTGACGCTTCCAGACCTTCGTGATCTTGCTCATTACCTAATCTCGCATTCCACTTAACTCGAAGCCAGCGGTGAAATTAGCGTCGCCCGCGCCCACCCAGACTATGTTCTCTTGTACATGTACCCGGGGACAGCAAGAGTTTCCACCTTCCGAATGGGATGGGGAAAATAGGAGTATCTCTTCTTTTCGGCAATACCAGCCCTACAACGCTCAATCACCATCGAAGGTGGGTGCATACCGCCGCAGGCCCCAGAATCCCAGCCCGACATTCAGCGCCAGCAGGGTCCCCAGCAGGGCTGCCATGGCCGGATAACCATGCTCGACAAAGTCAGTGCTCCCGTGCAGGCTGTTGTAGACCGTCAGCGGGTCGAGTCGCCAGTCCCTCAGCCAAGTCTCGAACGTCAGCTGGAGCGAGAAGAAAAGGACCACCGCCAACAGTCCTCCCAGCGCCGGGCGGCGAAGCCAACAGGTCACTGCCACCGCGATGGAAAAAAATAGTGCATGTTGCGGAATTATGCAGGCGATATACGGCCAGTTCATGCTGTAGTAGTGCCCCCAATTTGGTGTAGCGACCGAGATCACTACTGCTGACCCGTCCAGCACCAATAGGACCGCGGCCAACCCGACGAAGAACTTCATGCCAAACAGGTGCGCCAGCGAAATGGGCCGAGTCCGCCAGAACTCACCCATACGGGAGTCCACTTCGGCCGCGAACAATCCAGCCCCCACCACGACCGCCCAGATACAGCCGACCATCCACATTGTGCCCGCTAGCGCATCGGCATACCCAGTCACCCAATCGTCCGACGGGAGGGGGTGTCCCCGCATCGTCATCAGGTTCATCAGGCCGGCGATGACCAGGCCGGGAATACACATGACGATCGAGGTCCGAAAGGAATACCAAGCGAGTGCCGCGCCACGGTTGGGTAGCCATGGAATTCGGTGACGTCCCGATTCACTTACCGCCGCTCGCCTTCTCGACACCCGCGTCAACTGCCCCTCGTAACAGCGCACGAACCACCATCCCAGCCCAAGCTGAAAGACAATACTCGCGACCAAGTGCCAAACTCCCACGCCGACCATCGCCAAGTCGCCGTAGGAGCCTTGGCCCGTTTCGTAGCCATAGTTGATGATTATCGAGTGGGGGAGCGCCGCGCTGAATAATCCGACAGCCCAGGCTGGAGCCTCTTCGAGGAGTCCACTGGGCCCCTCTGATGCAAACAGCCAGCTCACTGTCAGTGCCGCGCCGACAAAACCAGCCTGCATTTCGGATTTCAGCCGCATGTTCACGATGGACAACAACGCGTGGAGTGTCCCTGCACATGCGATCGATATCACCGTGACGGTCCAGACCAACCCCATGGCGGATCCGATCGAAAGTAGCGGTCGCTCCAAGGCCGGCCTGGCGCCGTCCACGCGAAGCGGAATCTGCTGAATCCACCCTAGTCCGACAGCCATGGAAAGGAGAAGCCCCCCGAAGAACAACGGCACCATGAGCACCAACATTCCTCCCCCCCAGCGGATCCATCCCCGAGTTTGCAGGGAGATCGGGAGCCCATCGCTGAAGGGGCGCGAGCGGTCCGTCAACTCCCCCATGGCTGTCCGCATGGCCAAGAAGTTCGGGGCAATCAGCGCGAAGGTTCCTCCCATGCTCCAAAAATAGGAGACTGGAGTGGAGAAACCGCGGTTCTTTACGCAGGCGACGGCGTAGGCTGTCCCCAGAAGCACCCACAGCAGACAGGCCAGAAAAGCAACTCGGCGTTCGCGCCATTCACGCCAGATCAACATACGGATTTGCGGACTCATTGGGCAGTCTCCTTGCTCACTGGATGCGATCGCTCAAACGGAAGCCACCACCATCGGACTGGCCGACTCCGGCCAGGCAGTAACGTCCCCAATCACATAGGCTTCAAAGATGTCGTCGAGACTCAGGTCCTCCACCTGATATTCGGCCGATACCGCATCGACCGCGGGAAGCGAGTCCGGTGCATCATCGACCACGATCAGAGCAACCTGATCCTTGATCCGCACATCCAGTAGTTTTCGTGGGCGAGGCAGATTCTCGAGAGCGTCGGATGGAATGAGCACTCGTTTGACTTCGCGTTGGAGTTCTTCCGTCTGCCCGACTCGAACCAGCCCTCCCCGGTCGAGGATTGCGACCGAGTCGGCCATTGGTTGCACTTCGTAGAGGAGATGGGAACTATAGAAGACTGTGCGGCCTTCCGCTTGAAGATGTTCGATCACATCCCGGTTGAACTGTTTACGGGAAATGGGGTCCAGCCCTAAGGCGGGATCATCGAGAATCACCAGTTCGGGGCGATGAGCCAACGAGAGAGCCAGCGCGAGGCGAATCGTTTCTCCCTTCGACATCCGTTTAATTCGAAGGCCACGTGGAACTTCGAATCGATCGAGTAAATCGCGAAGTAGGCGCTGATCCCAGCCGGGATAAAACGGAGCCAGGAAGGTACTGATCTGGCCGGCGTCCATCCAGCCGTACATCTCCTGGTCTTCGGCCAGATAGCCAACATGCTGCCGGACCTGCTGGGGAGACGTCACGGGGTTCCGCCCCAGAACTTCCACGGTTCCCTGCATGGGATGAAGTAGTCCGAGGAGCGTACGAATCAGCGTCGTCTTGCCCGCTCCGTTACGTCCCAAGAGCGCGAACGTGGTTCCGGCCGGCACCTCGAACGATAGTTCGTCGAATACGGCCCGCTTCCGATACCCTTGACGCAGATTCTGGACGGAGATGGCTGGCCGAGTCATATCGAGTCGCCTTTATTTGCGAGAGTCCAGTGGAGTTGATGAAGCTTCCTTCCGAACGCGCTGGAGAGATTCCGACAGCAATCGACGAAGATCTTGGGGACCGAGCCCCAGCATCGTGCCACGTCGAACCAGTCCATCAAATTCGTCCGCCAATTCCTCACAATGAGCCGCCAGTCGCCGAGGGTTGGGAGTCGATGCTTGGGGGGCCACGAAGGTTCCCTCGCCATGCCGCATCTCGATCAAGCCCTCGGCCGCCAGTTTTTCGTAGACGCGGACGACGGTGTTGACGTTCACCGCGAGTTCTCGAGCGAGCTGGCGAACGGAGGGAAGCGGCTGCTGGGCTCGTAGGCCCCCCGACAAGATCTGCGCGCGGATCTGGGCGTCGATCTGTCGTGAGATCGGCACTCCCGACCCGCGCTGTATCCGCACATGCATGCCTCGCCCTCCAGGTGTACACAGTACTATAACAGTTTTCGCGAGAGGGTCAAGGGATTCGATGGTCAGGCCCGGGACGGGATAGTCCCCGTGGCCCGAAGGATCTCTCGAGCCAAGTGGAGAAGGGTCGGGACTTTTCTTGGATTATCGGGGCCTACTTTTCCGGTCAATCGGGAGGAGGAGCCTCTCCGAGCCGGCCGACGACGTTGCGGAATCGCTGAATCAACTTGGTTTCCCCGATCGAATCCCTGCCGGCTAGATGTTGATTGATGCGATCCATGGACAGCCCCGGCAGTTCGACGCTTGCATCGATCGGCACATAGGTTTCATGCTCCAATCGGTACATGCTGAGCGACTCTCCATTATGGCGCCATACTTCAGGGACTTTCATTGCGGCGAAGAGGAGCATCTTCTGAATGGCGGAAGAAGTGATTTCGACTTCGATCACCAGATCCGGTGGTGGATCGACTTCAAAGTCCAGTTCGCGCTTCCCAAGTAATTCCACCGCATGAGTGACGTAATACGATTCATCGGCCTCGTAGGCTTTACTCAAGTCAGATCGTCTTACTGTTACCGAAGCGACACTGATGATTTCGATATCCCGTAGCTCCGAATATGTCTCGATCAGCCGACCGATGAGACGGCTGATGTTCTCGTGCTCTCGCCTGGGACTCATCAATTCAAGCACTCCGTTATCGTAAGTCATGCGAGGTATGCTTCCCGGTCGTTGATCCGCCAGCGCGACGTACGTTTCCCAGGCAACACTTTCCAACACCATCCGAGTTTCGGGCGGTTCCACGGCATGACGTTGAAAAATACTCACACCAGCTTCCCCCGTCTAATAACGCTGTCTAATAACGCAGTCTAAAAACGCTCTGAAGTTCATCGGCGCCCGTTGTAATCGACGTGCCGGCACTTGAAAGTAATTTGATCAAGTGTCGGTCACCTACTTCCGGGGTTAACGTTCCCGGACCTGGAACAAACTGTAGTTGGGCCAGGAGCCTGGGATCCGTGGTTGAAGTGCCGGCAGATGACATGAAGGGATCTGTCGAAGGATCTCCTCCAGCGAGAGTATCGTCGGGATTCGTCGATGGAAACACGCTACCCGCGAAAGCGTCTATCCTTCCATCGGAAGAACAAAGTGGAATCCATCTTCGCCGACTTGATTTCGAAGCAAGTTCACGATCGCCATGGATTTCTCGTAGCTGTCATGCGGGCCGGCAAAGTAATACGGCTTGCCATCCTTCCCATACTCGAATTGCTCGGTGCACTCGTTGGGATCCACGTCTCCAAAGATCACTTGTGCCTTCCGGTAATCGGAGTGAGGAGAGAGTTCGAATGACTTGGCGTAGTCCACGGCCCCCTCGACCAACTTCCGCGCACAAGCGGGCTTCAAGTTCACGAGGGCATTCCGTTCCCGAATCGGCTCGAGAATTCGGGACTTGAATTCCGCCGGGGAGACAATATTAAAAAGCACGTTCTTCACGCCCAACAAGTAAGCGTCGACCACGAAGTTCACAAAGGCGATGCTGCCGTCGGGCATGCGGCGACTAACCACCAGTTGCCCAATCCCATGTTCCCAAATCGCATCGGTGACAAAGCAATCGACAAACGGTGCCTTCTCCGCGGACATCAATATCCGCGTGCTCGCCGTTCGCGCGTGTTTGCGTTCGGCGATGGCCTTCGCCTTATCCTTGGCCTTCCGTCGTTCCGCTTTCTTTTGGCGCTTCCTGGGGTCGAGTGCCATGGATTCCTCTCGTTTCCTGCCGATTCTGGTGCCGATTTTGTGGGCCGATTTAAACTCCGTGACGTGTCGCCTGATTGCCAATTAGCCGTTCAGCAAGTACGTCCACCCGTCCGTCCCGCTGTCCGGTTGTCCGACTGTTCACCGGCGGGAGCGGATTCTCGTCTGATTGATAGACACATTCTGGAGCCTCCGAAGACGTCTTGTCAACGTCCACTCAGATTCGTCGCCCCCTCAACCAGTAATCGCCCCCCGATTGACAATGACAGCGTCTCATCACACCATGGGTAGCGTTCAGTGCTCCTGCGTGCCCCCCCGGGGCCCCGGGAGTCTCTATCTCGCGCAGCCAGCCATCGGATGGGTTCTTCGAGCCGTATTGGTCAAGCTCAGCCGACGTCCGCCACGTGCCGTAATTCTCGACGCTGCTGTTTCTCCCCATTCACACCTTATCGAGGGCCCCTGGCATGGTCGCGTTTCGCCCCATCCACGTCGTAAAGGGGAAACATTTGAAGAAAGGGCCACGAACCTGCTCTGGCCGGTCGCCCTCGACATGCCGCCCGCCGACGCGGCACCTCCTGGAGGGGACGGGGGCCCCGTCTTGTACTCGGCCGTTGCTGCCCCTCCCTACCTGATCTTGCGAAGCGGCGATCGCCTGTACGCAATTTCAGAAAGCCCGAAACCCTGAGCACCTCTCGAAGAGAGACTTTGAGAAATCTTGGGAAACTTGGGAGGGTGTCGTCACCGGGGTTTACCCAGACCTCGGTGGCGGTGAGCGTTGGGGATTATCCGCGAGAGGAAAGCGGGCACCAGAAAACCCCTCGATGGCACGCTCGGGACACCCTGAACGATGGCCAGTGGCGAACCCGAAGACACCCGTCGCGCTGGGATTGGGATGGAATGAGGGCGCCCAACAGACCCCCTCACTGGAGTGATTACTTAACCCCGAACAAGGGTCGGCGATAAATCCGAAGACACCCGTCGGATTGGGATTGGGACGGAATGCGGGCACTCGGATCACACCTCTCCAGACGGTTCGTGGCACCCTTAAAGAGGGCAATCTGGAAATCCGAAGACACCCGTCGGACTGGGACCACTAAAGACACCCGTCGGACTGGGACTAGAACGGAATGCGGGCATCCGAGGACCCCCCTGATGATGTGCTATCGGCAGCCTGGCCCGAGGGCTAGTAGAGAACCCGAAGACACCCTTCGGACCAGGATTGAAATGGAAAGCGGTAACCCCCCTATGGACAAAACTGAATACACCGGAAGAGGTTCCGCAAGGAGTCCAAAGACACCCGACGGTTTCTTTTCCGGGAAACCCCTCTATGGATCTATTCAGACACTTGAACCAAGGGGTTACGAGAGATTCGAAGACACCCGTCGCGCCGGGATTGGGATGGAATGCCAGATCCCCTCGATAGCGCATGCAGAACACCTCTACAGAGGGTACCGGAGGGATCCGAAGACAGCCGAAAGCTTCTATTCTTCCGATGGTTTTTTTGGGCGACCAGTGAGACGCGAAACCGGGGAGTCCACTTCTCCATGCTGGCCGCATCCAACTTCAGACCAAAATCCCCTATCTCCGCGCGGCCTAGGCT
>JBJHCD010000305.1:0-6881 GCA_050485845.1 Pirellulaceae bacterium
GCTGTAAGCTGTGCTCGAGCGCCGCCCGAACCATGGCTGCTTCTGGGCACTTCTTCGCAAGTCGCTTGTAATCCTCTGCCGTCTGCATGCTGTACCTCCGTGCTTAAGTTCGTTCTCCTGAAATTCGAACAATCTCTTTACGGACTGCGTACGGCTGAAGTTCACCTACAAAGGGCTGCGTCAAGACACCGCCATTCACAGCCGAGGGGCGACAGGAAGCCGGAACGCTTCTTCGAATGCTCCAAGAGGGCCAGCGACTTCGCATGCCTCAAGTGGAACCCTTACCCGACGTGGGCCCACGATGCGGAGCACTTCGAGTTCGAGATGCCGAGCACAACTGGCGGGTCATGTATCGCATTGACTCTGACGCGATCCTCGTCTTGGAGGTCTATTCGAAGAAGACACGAAAGATACCGGATGCAGTCATCGAAAGGTGTCGGTAGCGATTAAAGCAATACGACGCGGCAGTGAAGGCAGCCAAGAAAAGGTGACCTCGAACGGAGAACTATTTTATGGATGCAACAAAACTTAAGGCGATCGGGGCGGCTGGATGGAAAGTCGGGGATGCCGCAGATTTCTTGGAAATGACCGCGGAAGAGCGGCAATTGCTCGATGCACGCGTCGAACTCGCACGGGCGATTCGCTTGCAGCGACAGGCTGTCCACATGTCTCAGAAGCAGCTTGGTGAAAAAATGAACACCAGTCAGCCCCGCGTAGCCAAGATTGAACGAGCTGCATCGGATGTTTCGCTCGATCAATTGGTGCGCGCCCTGACGGCGGCGGGAGGCAAGATCGTCGTTCGATCCGCGACGGGAAAGGCTGCGAAGGGTAAGCGGTCGGTAACCAAGCCAGGGATCGTCGTATTGGAAGTGACCAGCTCGAAGTAGCGCATGGCTGGATGGCAACTCGAAGTTCGAGCCTTTCGCCACACGACATCGCGGCGGCTTTGCCAAGTTGGCTCGGGATCCCTGCGGCAAGAGACCCGTGCTCCCGACAATTTGCATTTCGCCTGCCTGACGCATCAACTCCATCAACATCTGGCCCTGGACGAACTTCAAAACGATCCCGCCCCATCCCTGGCGGCCGAGCAAGACTGCTTCTTTCCGAGGGAACATTCCGAGGCCGCAAGGTTCATCCGTTTGCCTCGAGCTTTTTTCGGTCCGGGTAACGGGCGGTGGTTGGTGAGTGGAAAGCGGGTACCTGAGGGCATGCCTCGCTAGCGCGGTCGGGCTACTTTCGAAGTTGCGAAGGAGGTTGCCGGTGGGACGGGACAATCCCGACGGCTCGCGCCTCGGGCTACTTTGTCCCGGGATTGTTCCGCGATTCGGCCGAGCAGCGTGGTACCACCCGCTGCAACCGAAATTCAGAGCAGAGACGCGGAGAGGCCGTTTCCGATGGCGACGTTCTTCTCTGCGTCTCCCCGCCTCCGCGCCTCTGCGTATTCTTTTCCGAGCATGTCAGGACCGATGCGCAGGGACGGGAATAAGACCGAACTCGTTCGCTAACGCCGTCCAACGAGAAACAACCAAAAACGTCTGACCCCCGCGTGCGCGAGGTAGGGCTCGGGAACCGGCATGAAATTTGCTTGCGGCTAGTTCTTCCTCGCGACGCATGGGTCGAATTGGCAGGCATGCCGCCGGAGACAAACCCCGTTTCGCTCGGGCCACCTCAGCCCGCCCCCCCTTTGAACGAGCCAGTCTCGAACGGGCCAGTCTCGAACGAGCCAGGCTCGGAAAAGTGGCGAAGTCGAACTGAATCGGGTAACCTATCGTAGGGAGGCCGGGCGGCAAAAAGCCGGGAGCCGCGACGTCGAGTGGCCTGCGGAAACAATTCGAAGAACCGTCGGAGTTATTAATTCTTCCATTAGTTACGCACATGTGGAGTGGGCATCGATGTGGAAGCCGCCGCACCAACATTCCAGTCAACATCATTCTACCGGTGAATCGCTTCCGGCCGGCCAAAGTCTGGTCGGCCGTCTCCTGGTTGCCTCGCCAACCCTCGCGAATCCCTATTTCGCTCGCACCGCCATCCTGATCATGGAACACCATGACCAAGGAGCGGCCGGAGTCGTCTTGAATCGCCCCGCCGGACACACCATTCAGCAAGTCTGGAGGCAAGTCAGCACCACCCCTTGCGCCAGAACGCAAACGTTCCATGTCGGCGGTCCCTTGCCTGGTCCCATGGTCGCGCTCCACCGCCAGAAGGGACTCGCGGAAATTGACTTGGGGGGAGACCTGTACGGGGCAGCTCAACGGTCCCTCCTGGACCAGCTGGTGGCGGAACAGACCGAGCCGTTTCGGTTGTTCTTGGGACATGCCGGTTGGGGACAAGGACAACTGGAACGAGAGGTGCAACGAGGCGTGTGGATGACCCTCCCGGCCTCCCAGGTGGAAGTCTTCGCGCCCGAAACAGAACTTTGGCCGGAAGCAGTGCGTCAAGTTGGAGCAGCCGTCCTGCGTTCGGCGATTCCGAGTCGGTTGATTCCCCCCGATCCGGGTTGGAATTGACCAGCGGCCGACGCGACGAACCGGCGGGCTCGCCTGCGAGCCGATGGCACGTCAAATGGCAAATCAATTCGAAGAGCAGCAACGGAAAGGGAGACACGATCCATGACTAACTCCAACAAGCGATTTTGGGGCATGTCCCTCGTCCTGGTGGCCTTCGTGGGGCTCGGGATCGGCATCTGCAGTCAGATACCCCATGTAATCACCAAGCTCAGCTACGCCGCCGAAACAGGTCGCGCGTTGGCCGCCAAGGATCAGCTGGCGGCGGCTGATGCCGTATCCCACTCGTTCAAGGATGTCGCCAAGGCACTGGTCCCATCGGTGGTCAGTATTCGCAGCGTCACTCGAATGGAAGCACCTCGGCGTGGCGAGCGGCCGCGTAGGGGCCAACCTCAGATTCCGGAGGAGTTTCGTGATTTTTTCGGCGATGACTTCTTTGATCGCTTCGGCCCCGACGCAATGCCGGGAGTCCCCGACGGACCGCGAGAACGACAGGGGATGGGATCGGGGGTGGTCGTCAGCGACGACGGTTTCGTTGTTACCAACAACCACGTGATCCAAGGAGCCACCGAATTGAAGGTCTCCTTGTTCGACGGGCGAACGTTTGACGCGGAAGTCGTGGGAACCGACGCCAAGACCGACTTGGCCGTGCTAAAAATCGATGCCGGCAACCTCGTTCCCGCTGACTTCGGAGACTCCGATGCCATGGAAGTCGGCGATTGGGTATTGGCGGTCGGCAGCCCCTTCGAACTGAACCACACCGTGACGGCCGGCATTGTCAGCGCCAAGGGACGTTCGCAGTTGCGGATCACGGACTACGACGATTTCATTCAGACCGACGCCGCGATCAACCCCGGAAACAGCGGAGGCCCCTTGGTGAATCTGCGGGGAGAAGTGATCGGAATCTGCACGGCGATCGTCAGCCGCACGGGAGGTTACCAGGGAATCGGTTTCGCGATTCCGAGCAACATGGTCAGCATGGTCCGAGATGCCATTATCCGCCAGGGACGTGTTCAGCGCGGCCAACTGGGAGCCCTGATTCAGGACATGACGGAAGAACTCGCGGAAAGCTTCGGCTTCGATTCCACCGATGGGGTCCTGATCGGCGATGTCCTCCCCGGCAGTCCCGCCGAGAAGGCGGGAATCCAATCGGGTGACATCGTCGTGGAGTACCAGGGTCGAGCGGTCAAGTCGGCCAACGAACTGCGAAACTCGGTGGCGGCCACCAGCCCAGGAACCAACGCCACCCTGATCCTCTTTCGCGATGGGGAGCGACAGACGATCCGAGTGGAAATCGGCGAACTTCCCGATGAACCCATGGTGGCCGAGCGGCCTGCTCCCGGACGAGGGGACGACGTGATGGGCCTGGTGGTCCAGCCACTGACCGGCGAGTTGGCTCGTGAACTGAACGTGCCGGATGGAGTTTCAGGGGTCGTGATCATGGACGTGCAACGCAACAGCCTGGGTGCTCGGCTCGGCCTGACTCGAGGTGACGTCATTATTCAGGTCGGGGACCGAATGATCTCGTCCGTCAACGACTTCCGGGAAGCATTAACCGACGAGGCGGTGGCTCAGGGAGTTCGCGTCCAGGTCTTGCGCGATGGAACCCGTCGTTTCCTCTTCCTGCGAGCCCGCCGATAGGGCCAGAGTTCAGCCGCCCCACCGCGCGCCCGAGCATGCGCCACATGCCCGAAGCTTGGGGACGGCTGAATGCTCGGGAAGGACGCGGGGCGGCGGCAGCCACCGGGTGACGAGACAGCTGGAATGTCTGATTCGATGGTCGGAGATCGATGGTTTCGCCACCGGTTATTCACGAGTTGCCGAATTTGGCCGAATTGCTGAATTGCCGGTGTGGGAAAGCGCTCTTGCCACGCCCGACCGGGCGTGGCACACTAGCCGATCTCCAACACTCCATTTCCGTCTTCCAATTTGTGGGAGATAAGTGGGTTGCCGGAGTATCCACGATTTCTCACTGGTAACTTGTGTCACAGGGTAGACGCCATGGTGGAAGCACTGATCGGCCTGACCGGCCTGACTGTAATCCTGTTCGTTCTGACCGGAATCATCGGTTACATCCTGTACGGGAACTCGCAGTCCTAACGGATGTTCGACTCGGCAAGACAGGTTCAAGAAAACAAAAAGGGGGATGACCGAACTCGGTCATCCCCCTTTGTTTTCATTCGGGCAGTTCAATCGTCGCGGCCACCGAGCAGGCCAGCCCGAAGAAGGAAGTACAGCAGGGTCAGCAGCGTGGAAACCACGGCCGCCACGTAGGTCATCGCCGCGGCATTCAGCACGCGGTCCATGCCGTAGCGTTCATCCGGATCAATGATCCCCGCTTCCACCACCAACCGCTTGGCCCGAGCGGTCGCGTCGAATTCGACCGGCAGGGTCACGATCTGGAACAGCAGCACGGCGGAAAAGAGGATGGCCCCGAACATGACGACGTAGGGACTGAGCATCAAGCCGAACAGCATCACCAGGTAGCCCAAGTTGGATCCGATACCGGCCATGGGAACCAGGGCGGAACGGATCCACAGGGGAGCGTAGTTCTGAGCGTGCTGGATGGCGTGTCCCGCTTCATGGGCCGCCACGCCGACGGCCGCCAGGGAGCGGCTCGAATAGACCGCTTCGGAGAGAGCCAATTGCTTGGAGACCGGATTGTAGTGGTCGGTCAAGTAGCCATGCGTCGCCACCACCTTCACGTCATGAATTCCAGCTCGGTCCAAGAGGGCCTGAGCTGCCTGGGCTCCCGTAAATCCATGGCGCGAACCCACTTTCGAATAGCGGGAAAACGCCGTCCGGACCATCAAACTGGCCCCCCCCGCAATCAGTAATCCGGGAACCAGCACCATCGCGATATAAAGCGGATCAAACAGCATGTTCAATTTCCTCCTTCAATTTCGTTCACCCCGCACGGACCAGGATTCGGTCGATCGTTATACGACACGTCGCCTGTTTTGGTTCTGAATCCAGCGGCCGCCGTGGCACCGGATTCCACACTCGTTGCCGCACTCGATGCCGCGGCCCACTGCGTCCATCCAACATTGTAGGGGTCTTGGTCCATTCGTTGCTCGGTAATGCTCAGTGCTTCATTCTAGCGTAATGGGCCGATTCGGGGAGGAGTCGGCCCTGGCAGGAACGGGCCGCAAAGGGTCGGAACGGGGGAGAATGGCCGCCCAGTTCGAGTCCAGGGAGGCGGATGTCATCGCCCGAGTCACGCGAGTCACGACTTGCCAGGGAATCCGCTAATCCGGAGAATTGCGACGCAAGAGGCCGTTGAACAGCAGGGCTCCCAACAGGACCAGTCCCATCAAGAACGGACGCATCAGATCGGTCAGCAAATCGACTTGGCTGATCAGTTTTGTCAGGCCGACGTGCAGGACACTAAATGTCAGTACACCGATGACGGTTCGACCGATCCCCCCTTCGCCTCCAAAGAGGCTGGTCCCCCCCAAGACGACACAGGCCACCGCGCTTAGCAGCAGATCCGCGTTCTGATCGAGCGTGACTCCCACCAGCCGGCCGGCGTTTACCAATCCCCCGATCCCGGCCGTCAAGCCACAGATGGCCAAACAGGCGATGAGAACCCAATGGGTGCGGACACCCGCCAGGCGAGCCGCCGCGCGATTCCCCCCCGTCATATAGACGTAGCGTCCGAATCGCGTGTGCTGCAGAATGACATGGGAAACGACCAGAACTGCGGTTGCGAGGATCACGCTGTACGGCAAAGAAAAGCGAGCCACCAGCGGAATGCGATCGTTGCCGATACTACGGAGGATGGCGGGGACGGCGAATTTTTCGCTGGCGGTGATGAACCGAGCCAGCCCGTCCGCCACATTCATCATCGCCAAGGTGATGATGAAACTGGGGAGCCCAGAGACGACCGTCAGTATTCCCGAACTGAGGCCGAGCAGCAGGCTGGTCAGCAGCGGGATGAGAATCACCAGCACGATGGCCCAGATCGGCGCCGCGCCGTCCCCCCCCGGGCCGGCGGCAAACGACTGCTCGAAGAGCACTCCGCACACGCAAGCCGTCCAGAGAGCCACCATGCCGACGGAAAGATCGATCTCTCCGCAGAGCAGAACAAACGTCAGGCCGGCCGCGACGATGGCCAGCACGGCACCTTGCTGCAGAACCAATCGCAGCGTCGAGGCGTCGAAGAAACCCTGAGTTGTCAGGCCGAAGAAACCGACAATGATGGCCAGCGTCACCAGCGGTGCCCGCTCGCGCAAATTCCAAACGGACCGCTTCGGTTCCGATGGCTTCTCACGTTCCGCGTCGCTCATGCTTCAATTGCTCTTCAAGTTCGATTGGATGGACCTTCCGGGTACCTTTCATGGCTTCGCCGACTGGTCAGGCCGATCGCATCAGGAT
>JBJHCD010000306.1:0-6863 GCA_050485845.1 Pirellulaceae bacterium
CATTGGCCGGGAAAAAGTTGGCGAGTGCTTTTCGTACGCGATCTTTAACGGTGGGAAAAGCGGCAACATGACGGAAACGGTCCTGGGAAACAAAGGGTTGGAACGGCTGAAAGGCGGAAGTGCCGTCAAGGACAAACATCACGAGGTATTTCACGACAGCCGCAGCGCATTCAATCCTGTCACCAACGGGACGATTGGGCGGTTGGCCGCCGTCATCAACAATTTCACGCTCATCAAGACCCGGTATACCGACACGCGCGGATTCCAGAAGTGGTGCGATGACAACTGGTAATGTTGCTCACGTATCTTGATGGACTGTTGATTCGAGGAATTCTGTAAGCGTTTTGTGCGTCACCCGCGATGCCTTCGACATCGGCCGTGAATCCGACGCGATTCGAGAAGCCTACGGTCGTTCCACGGTGGGCCAGAGTCTTCTGCTAGCACGTCGGCTGGTCGAAGCCGGTGTGACGTGCGTCACCGTGCGCGTCACCGGCTGGGACGATCACAGCAAAATCGCCCAAGGCGTGGCCGGCCGGGCTCCGGCGTACGACCAGGGACTCGCCGCCCTCGTGGGCGACTTACATCAACGGGGCCTCGAAACATTCTGGAAGAGTCGAAGGTCATCCGCGAGATCATGGCATAGTCGCAGTGAAGGAAAGTGTAACCGTTCACGGCCTTTTCGTCACTCCGCGAAGGGCGGCTGGTGACGAAATGGCGATGGCATGGGTGAGGTAAGAAGGTGGCTTCTCGAGAATCAAACCTACGTCCCCGGATCGCGCGCCCTCCCATTCGGGCGATTGTGCTGACCGTGATGCTCGCGGGACTTCCTCTATTGAGTCCGGCGCGGCCCGCGATCGGGCAGGACCCGCAGGAGGTGTTTGATCGCTGTGTCCGCTCAGTCACCGACTTGGCCCAGCGTTGCCGCGATGCGAATTATCAGGTGGCCCAGGAGTGCATCCCCGAGATTCGGCGCCTGATGCAGGCAGGTTGAGTCGAGGAAGCGCGTGCCTTGGCGGCTCGTTGCATCCAACGAATTAATCGACTCGGATCGGCCGTTGCAGCCGCAGGCGGCGCCCCCGGGAACCATGGGTCGAGGTGACGTCGAGCGGCTGACGCCCAGAGAACCTCGCGGTGGCCGGAAACCAAGCACCCTGGAGCCGGTTCCCGTCGACGAACTCCCGAGACGATCACTGCCAGGCGGTGAGGATCCCGATCAGGCTGTGCGCGGGTCTTCCACACTCGGAACGGGGGAGTCACTTTCGCCGGACGACCCGTCTCCCGGGGACGTAACACCAGCGCGTCTCGGGATCACCTGGCGGCGGCTGGTGGGCTTGCTCGTCCGCTTGGGTCCGGGCGAGCGTTGGCATGGAGCCTTGGCGGACCTCCCCGACGTATCGCCCGCCGTGGTGTCAACACTTACTGGAAGCTGGGGGCTCGCCGATTTGGAGTCCGGGGGCCAGATCGTACTGGGCTCTGACACGGCGGCCACGCTCCAAGTGCGTTCGGATGGTCGCTGGGAATTCCAAATGGAACGCGGGCAGCTCGGGCTGCGGTCGCTCCTCGCGGAAACGGAAGTCGAGTTCCGAGCGGGCGAGGCTCGATGGACCGTCCGGTCCGAGCCGTCGGGGGCCGCCGTCGCTCTGGTCATCCAGCAGGGGCAACCACAGCTCTGGATACGTCGCGGTGAGGTACAAGTGGACGGTTCGTTGGTCCGAGCCGGGCGGCGGATCGCTTGGACAGCGGTTGGAAGTGGTTCCCCCGAACCGCTGGCCGAGTCGAGCATATGGATGGACCGTCCGCCGCGCGTCGAGCGGATCCCGGACGCAATCCAGACCGAGGTCAGCGCGGGCATGGTTTCACTGGGCTTCAGCATCATTGATGATCGAACCGAAGTAGGGCCAATCGGTCGGTTTGATCTGCCGCGCGCTGCCGGGGCCGTAGGGGTATCCGGTCAACAGCCAGTAGCCGCTGACGTCATGGTTGTCGTCGCGTGTCGAGAGGGAACGGACGATGGCCATCTTGTCGGCATGGCGCGCGGTCCGAGGCAGAAGTTCGCAGAAGTGGATCCCCGGGACATTGGTGGCAATGGGCCGGAACGGGCCGCGAATGTCGACCGGCGCCTCCGGCTTGGGGTCGAATGTTTCGTGCTGCGGTGGTCCTCCCTACAGCCATAGAAAAATGACGTTCTTCGCTTGGCCGAACGTGGCTCCCAATTCACCCGCAAGCACGGACGGGGTCGAAGCCGGCGCGGCATGGACGCGATTTGCCTGTAAGTGGGAGGGCAGCGAAAGCCCCAACGCGCTCAAACCGCCAATTCGCAGCTACTCGCGGCGCGATACCGCATCGGGACGATCAGCGCGATCCTGAACTGATAACATGACGATTCACCTTTCCCCTGCCGGGAGTTCGTGCTCAATTTGTCCTCAGTTTGTGCTCATTCGTGTTGCCACGCAACCTAGTAGTGATACTCGAATCGCCCCGGGGGGACTCAATGGACTTAACGTCCGAAGCGACGAGCCCAGGCGTGGAGCGACCGCGGTCGCCCGGCCAGTGATTGGACTGGGAAGCTACGCGAGCTGCTTCGATAACCCGGCCCCTCGGGAACTCGTCACGCCGGAGGCGTCGCTTTCACCCCGTTGTTACCTTAAACTGGTGAGTGGATACCAAAGCCCGCCGAAGATCGTCCTGATACCCGCCTCCAGCCCACCTTTCCCGCTTTCGAGGATCTACCGATGCCGCCGATTCAGCGGATCATCCAGTGTCTGAGCCTTGTCGGCGGCATGCTCGGCGCGTGCTTCGCCGCGACGGGCCGCGCGGCCGAGGATCTGCATCCTCAGGCGATGCTGCGGACGATATTGCGAACGCTAGTGATTGCGGCAACGGTCGTATCCCCCGGTGCGCTGTGGGCCGATGAGCAAGCAGATTACTTCCACCAGAGGGTCGCGCCGATCCTGCGGCAGCACTGCTATGACTGCCACTCGCATGCGGCGGGACAGATGGAGAATGGCCTCGCGCTCGACTGGAGGAGTGGTTGGGCCACGGGGGGCGACCGAGGACCCGCGATTGTGCCGGGCCAACCCCACGAGAGCCTGCTGATTCGGGCGGTGGAGCACCGCGACCCCGATCTGAAGATGCCGGAGGAGAAGCTGGACGCGGCAGACATCGAAGTGCTGGTCGAATGGGTGCGACGGGGCGCCTTCGATGATCGCGTCGTCCTTCCCGATGCAAGGTTTGCCGGCGAAGAGGCCGAGGCCTGGTGGTCGCTGAAGCCGCTGGTCGCTCCACCAATTCCCGCCAATGCCCATTCGATCGGAGACGCCGAACCGCACGCGGTGGATGCATTCGTGGAGGCCAGGCTCGCCGAGGCGGGTCTGGCACCGTCGCCGGAAGCCTCACCCCGCGAGTTGATTCGACGTCTCTATTTCGATCTCGTCGGGTTGCCGCCGTCGCCGGAGGAAGTCGCGCGCTTTGAAGCCGACCATGGCGAGGCCGCCTATCTCCAGCTTGTGGACCAGTTGCTGGCATCTCCGCGGTACGGTGAACGGTGGGCGCGTCACTGGTTCGATACGATCCACTTCGCGGATTCCCACGGGTATGAGCACGACGTGGGGCGCGATCATGCCTGGCCCTATCGCGACTATGTCATCGATGCCCTGAACACCGATCTCCCCTGGGCGACGTTCATTCGCCAGCAGTTGGCGGTCGATCACTTCGAGCCGGAGTCGAGCCATTTGATCCCGGCGTTAGGGTTTCTGGGAGCGGGCGTCTTTGATTACAGCACCTATGCCACGGGCCCCGTGACGTTCGATTACCTCGACCGCGATGACCTGCTGACGCAGACGATGGCGGCGTTCGTCAGTGCGACCGCCAACTGTGCCCGTTGTCATACCCACAAGTTCGATCCGATCATGCAAGAGGATTACTACGCCCTGCAAGCGGTCTTCTCCGGCATCGTGAAGGGTGATATCCCGTACGACGCGGATGCCGGTGTCGCCGCGGAACGTCGTCGCCTGAACGCGTTGCTCGACGCGGCCAGGCAAGGCGACGCGTCCGCGCTGCAGGGCGAGTTCAGTCGGGAACTGGTGGCAAGATGGTCAAGCGAACGCGGAGAGGGCGCGGACTGGACGCCCGTCGACGTGCGGTCCTTCATCTCGACCGAGGGTGCCACGCTGACTCGCGACGCGGATGGCCTCATCGTCGCCGGAGGAACCTTGCCTGACACCGATACCTATGTTCTCACAGCGACCACCTCACTGCCGCGCATCACCGCCATGCGGCTCGACCTGTCCCCGCACGACTCGCTGCCGATGAATGGCCCGGGCCGCTGCCACAATGGGAATCTACACCTGTCCGAGGTGGTGTTGACGGTCTTTCAACCCGGCAAGCAGTCGGGCACGCAGGTTCCCATCGCGCAGGCCTCCGCCGACTTCAATCAGGAGGGATGGGCCGTGAATCGGGCCATCGATGGCGACCCGAAAACTGCCTGGGGCATCTATCCAGCGGTCGGCCAGCCCCATCACGCGGTCTTCGAATTCGCGCAACCACTCGACCTGCCAGAGGGCTCGTCCCTGACTGTGACACTCAAGCAACTGCATGGCGGCTCGCATCTGATCGGAGCTTTTCGCCTGGCGGTGACGGATAGTCCTGCCTCGCGGACCGTCGCCCTGCCCCGAGATGTCGAGGAGGCGCTGGCCACGGAACCAGCCCACCGCACGTCTGACCAGGAATTGACCATTGCCGGCCATGTGGTCCAGCTCGCCGCGGAAGCGGAGCTGACACGCCTCCCGGCACAGGCGACCGTGTACGCGGCCGGGCCTTCGGTGGCGATTCCCATGGGAAACGGCAACTCACAACCAGCCAGCATCTCCAGCCCCAAGGTCGTCCATCTGCTCCAACGAGGGGACATCGGCAAGCCGCGAGCGGAAGTTCCTCCGGGCGCGCTCTCGGTTCTCAAACATCTTCCCTCGCGTTTTACCGACATCGCCCCACAGCAGGAAGCTGCCCGACGCGCGGCGCTCGCCGACTGGATCGCTCACCCGGACAACGTGCTCACCTGGCGCAGCGTGGTCAATCGAATCTGGCACTATCACTTTGGTCGCGGATTGTGTGACACGCCCAGCGACTTCGGTCGGATGGGAGGCATCCCGTCGCATCCCGAGTTGATCGACTGGCTGGCCGTCTGGTTTCGTGACGAAGCAGGCGGCTCTCTCAAGAGGCTGCACCGTTTGATGGTGACGAGTCGGACCTATCGACAGTCGTCGGAATCGCACTCTGAGGCCAGCCTGCTCGATGCCGACAACCGGTTACTTTGGCGACAAAATCGGCTGCGGCTCGATGCGGACGCCTACCGCGACTTTGTCCTGGCCGTGTCGGGGCGGATGGATTTCACGATGGGAGGACCGGCCATCCAGCACTTCCATCAATCGCCGGGGGCACAGCTCACACCCAACCTCGACTATGCCGCCTACGACTGGGCCTCGCCCGGCTCCAATCGTCGTAGCATCTATCGGTATGTCTGGCGCGGGATTCCCGATCCGCTGATGTCAGCCCTCGATTTTCCCGACCTCGGGCTGCTGACGCCGACTCGCAGCAACTCGGTGTCACCCCTGCAGGCGCTCGCCCTGCTTAACAACGACTTTGTTTTGTTTCACAGTCAGGAGATGGCACGGCAGATCACCGAGGGAACGCCCGAAGTTGATCCGCAGATCGACATGGCTGTTCGGCGGGCTTACCAGCGGGCACCGACGGCCGGTGAGCAGGAGCAGTTTCGGGCCTATGTCCAGCAGCATGGTCTGGCGGCTTTCTGCCGGCTGTTGCTGAACTCCAGCGAGTTTCTTTTTATCCCCTGAACGTCCCCGAGGATGTGCATGCACGACCAGATCTCAACGCGACGGCAACTGATGCTGCAGGGAGGCGGCGGATTCGCATTGTTCGCGCTCAGCCAACTGCTGGGACGCGATGCGACTGCATGGGGCTCGGGGGCATCCCAGCACGCCCCAGGATTTCCCGTCCAGCATCATCCGCCGAAGGTGAAACGCATCATCCAACTGTTCATGACGGGCGGCGCCAGTCCGATGGACACGTTCGATTACAAGCCGGAACTGGAGCGGTTGCATGGTCAAATGCTGGGTCCGAAGGAGAAGCCGGAAGGGTTTACCGCGCCGGCCGGGGCGATCATGAAAAGCCCCTTCTCGTTCGCCCGGCACGGCGAGTCGGGCCGTTGGGTAAGCAGCCTGTTTCCCGAGCAGGCCAAGCTGGTCGACGAGATGGCGTTCCTGATGGCCATGACGACCAAGACCAACGTGCATGGCCCCGGCACCTACATGATGAACAGCGGGTTTCTGCTTCCAGGGTTTCCCTGCATGGGCGCGTGGATTTCGTATGCCCTGGGGAACTTGACGGACGACCTGCCCACGTTCGTGGTGCTGCCCGATCCGCGTGGTCTCCCCTACAATCAGAAAGGTTGCTTCAGCTCGGGGTTCCTGCCGCCCGTGCATGAGGGAATCGTGATCGACGCGACGGCGGAGCCCCCCATCCCCGACCTCTTCCCTTCCGATCGCTTCGCCTTTGCCAGCCGATCAGCCGATCAGGACGGCCTCGAACTGCTGCGGCGGATGAACCAGACCTACGCCGACACGCATCCTGGGGATGATCGGCTCGATGCACGCGTCGCCAGTTACGAACTTGCAGCCAAGATGCAGCTTTCCGCGCCAGGGGTGTTCGACCTGTCCCAGGACTCGGAACATGTCCACAACAGCTACGGCATCCATCAACCGGAGACGTCCGATTTCGGGCAACGGTGCCTGCTGGCTCGGCGACTTGTCGAACACGGTGTTCGCTTCGTCCAGCTATGGAGTGGACCG
>JBJHCD010000307.1:0-6856 GCA_050485845.1 Pirellulaceae bacterium
ATTCCAGAGCGACTGGAGGATCGCCTTTTCCTCGGCGTAAGTCCGGGCCAGTAGTTGAGTCAGCACGAAGCCTTGTTCGGGACGCCAATGCAAGACGCCAGCCAGAAAGACCATGGCTCCAGCCAGTCCGCATGTCTCCAGATCCAAATAAATTGTCTTGGCGGGAAACGCCTCCGTGAAGTGCCGAACCTCGGCAGGCGTCTCCCGAGTCGATTCCAGGCCCGCAAGCTGCCGCCGAGCGACGGGGAACTCACGATCGCAGAACGGAGCCAAGGAATGAATCGGCTCCTCAATGAGCCAGTGTTCGCCCCAACAGGTCTCGAGCTGTTTCCCGGGAAGGGGCTCGAGCAACCGCGGCGTATCTTTCGCTGACTGAGCATCCGGTGCCACCGGCCGGGGCCGTGAACTGCCGGGGAGCGCTTGACGATTCAATTCCCCCAGTCGGTCCAGAACGTTTCGGTCTAGCATGAGGCCTCCATGGACCGCGGGGCATCCGATTCGGGGCCTGGGTTAGTGAGTGGATTGTCGCCGAGCAGCAGGGCGAGAAGTTGTCGAGTGGCCTGTTTGTTCGGAATGGGGTAGCCACGTGTCAAGTCCGGGTCACTATGAATGGCCGGTCTCAAGTTCGGCAGGCCGACGCAACTGGGACAACCTTCCTCGCAAGGGCACTCGAAAACCAGTTGATGGCAGATCTCGAGCAACGTGGCGAGTTGTTGGAATCCTTTCTCGCAATAGCCCAGGCCTCCTGGGTAACGGTCATACAGGATCAGGCTGCTCTTGCCCAGATTTTTGCTGTCCACCACGCCACTGATGTCCCGAGTGTCGCACATCGCCACCATCGGAAGTGCCGTCACGGCGAGATTGCGAAGTCCACAGATTCCTTCGCTCGGACGCAACCCCTCTTGCTTCAACTGCTTTCGGACGGCGTCGTCCGGAGTGAGCCAGAATGCCGTCGTGTTGAGATTTTGGGCTGGAATATCGACCGATCCGAACCCAATGTTCTGCCGCGTGTTGAACTGAATCTTTTTGAATGCAACTGTCTTCCAGCTGACGTCCACTTCGCCATAGGCCAGTTGCGCGGGGAACGGAATCTCCCGACTCGCTCGTTCCTGGAGAATTCGCACACTGCTTTCCAGGATGGCCTGCGTGTAGTAGTCCGTCTCTTGCCGCTGGACATACGCGATCTTGCCGACCAGATCGAGTTCGCGAACCAGAAACGATTCACCATTGTGCAAGTAAATTGCTTCCGGATAGACCAGTTCTGGAGCGCTGATCGCGTCGACATTGGCGATCACTTCATGTTCCTTGGCGGTGGCCATGCCGCGGGAATGGGTGGACTGGAGCACGATGCTGAACGTCTCGTCGCTCATGTGGCGGAGACTGATTTGTTGAGCCGGATTCTGACCGGCTGAACTGTAATAGTGCCCCGCCGTCAGGAATAGCTGGTCGCTGTCGCTCAGCACACCAGCCACGGCCTCGGCCATGGGGCCGAACTCGGAATCCAATTCCTTCTCTTGCAGCGGGAGTTCGAACGCGGCGGCTCGCAAATGATTGGCCAGCACATACGGATTTTGCGGATCCACCACCGCATGTTCGGGGTTTTGCGAAAAAAAGTATCGTGGATGCCGCAGCAGGTACTGGTCGATGGGGTCGTTGCCGGCCAGTAGCATGGCCAAGCTAGCGTCCTGACGCCGGCCGCTCCGCCCCGCTTGTTGCCACGCGCTGGCGATGGTCCCTGGGTAATTCACCAGCAGGGCCGCGTCGAGCGACCCGATGTCGACCCCCAATTCCAACGCATTGGTCGAGGCGACACCTTGCAATTGACCGGCGAATAGGTCTTGTTCAATCTGCCGCCGCTCGTTCGGCAAGTAACCTCCTCGGTAGGCACGCATTTTTCGGGCGAGCGGCGAGCCCTGCTGCTGAAAATACTCACGGACATAGCGGTTTACCAGTTCCGCCGCCTGACGGGTCTTGGTGAAGGCGAGTGCTTGGGCTCCCTGCTGCATGAGGAGCGTCATCAACCAGACCGCGTCGTCGGTCGCGCTGCGCCGTGCAAGCTGATCGTTATCCGCCGGCGTTGGATTCCAGAGGACAAAGTGTTTTTCGCCACGTGGTGCTCCATCCGTGTCAATTGCCGTGACCGAGCATCCCAGAAGCCGTTCGGCCAGTTCCGCCGGATTGGCGATCGTCGCGCTGGCGGCCAGGAACTGGGGATCGGCACCATAGTGTCGGCAGACTCGTTGCAAGCGGCGCAAGACACAGGCGACATGTGCTCCCAGAATGCCGCGATATAGATGCACCTCGTCCACCACCACATAGCGCAGGCTACTGAAAAACCGAGCCCATTTGGGATGGTAGGGCAGAATCGAGGCGTGGAGCATGTCGGGATTGGTGAGAACCAGATTGGCTTCCGCCTTGATCCGCCGTCGCTGAGCGGTCGGAGTATCGCCGTCATAGACTCCCGGGCGAAAGGCCCGAGCCGCCTCCTCGTCGGAAGCAAACATTTCCAGCAGTCCCCGTAGCTGGTCCTGAGCCAAGGCCTTCGTGGGAAACAGGTAGAGGGCTCGAGCAGACGGGTCTTGCCAACAGGTCTCCAGGATGGGGAGGTTGTAGCAGAGCGTCTTGCCGCTGGCCGTCCCCGTGACGACGACCCAGTGTCGACCTTGGCGAGCTTCATCCAAGGCCCGAGCCTGATGGGAATAGAGTTGCGTGATCCCTCGCCCAGCCAGCAATCGCCGCAGATCGCTGGAGAGAGGTGAAGCCGGTTCAGAGAATTCCCCTGGTCGAGCTGCCAGTACTTCGACATGCTCGATCTGACCCGCGTACTGCTCATGACGCCGAACATCGGCGAGAAATGAAGTGACGTCCATGCCGGATCCCTCTTCGTCCCTCGAGTCTCCACACTTCCGTACTGCCAAGCTTGTCCTTGGAGCGCTCCGCCACTCAACCGACCCCCAACGGTCTGGATGAAGGCTGCCCTGACCCGCTCGAGAACACCGCAATAGACAAACGTTTAGTATAAAGATTACCGAGTGGCAGGGACAGAGGAGATGGGAAAGGAGAGGAGAGGAGAGGAGGGCATGGGAGAGGAGAAGCGGAAAGGAAGGAGGGGGTGACCGATTCGCCTTGACTTTTCATCACTGCGGGCCCCATCCGCCCACCGGGGCACATCCATTGGATCTTGCGTTTCCCCGCTGCAGTTACTTGAGGCGTCTTCGGTCACCCCGCTCCCCTGACACTCGGCGACCACAGCGTGAATTCCCACAAAACTCGCTGCAATCGCCCTAGTCGAGCAAGACTTCCTGTCCTGCCCGCCCGTTCTATTTATCGGAACCACCGCAACCTAACCTGACCGGAATATTCTCTTCAAGAGATTTTCTCCGCATTTCCGCGACCGGTGGCGACTCGGCATTTCCGATTATGCCGTTTTTTCGGCGGCAACTGCCGTTGACGGAATCTCGGTCGATCGAGAGAATCCGCCGCCCCGAAAACCGACTCGAATAGGGATGCAGCTCAGGTGAGGCTGGGAGCGAGTCGCTCGGGAGGTAAATTTCGACCGAAACTCTTGTGAGATTCGGAACGAGCAGGCTCCGCTGATGCCGCAGATGTAACGGATGGAGAGGCAACCCGAATCCAATGGGAATCCGAGTCACAAAGCAGACTTCAGCGGACATGATGTTCGGGTGGGCTTTTCGGCAGCGAATCCATCGACCTTGGAGCATCCTGTTTCGGGTATTCGGGTTGTCAAGCAGACCGATTCCGCGAGTGGAGGCTTGGCGGAGTGTCTGGCGATCCCCCGCTATGGCTTGGCTGCTCGCTCTGCTCGGCCTCGTCGTTTGGGTCTATCCGCGGACTGACCGCTATGTGCAGCCGACTCGGCAAGTTGCGATCTATCCCCCTCCGCAATTCGAGAGACATGCCACGCCACGTTTCCATTCCAGCTTCGTTGACGATGGACAGCCTGTCGGAATCGCTCATTGTCCGTCGCTCAGCGAACTTCCCAATGGGGGGCTGGGAGTCGTCTGGTATGCCGGATCGCGGGAAGGGGGACGCGACGTGGCGATTTGCTTCTCGGAAGCGGTCGGCGACGACATGGCCTGGACCCCGGCCCGCCCGATCATGAACGTCGACCTGGCAACTCGCCAACTTCAGCGGAAAATTCGCAAGGTCGGCAATCCCGTCCTCTTTGGCGATGGAGCGGGGCGAGTGCACATGGCGTATGTCAGCGTGGCGATGGGGGGGTGGTCGGCCGGGTCACTGAACATTACTTCGTCCGACGACAGCGGGGCAACTTGGGAGAAAAGCCGCCGGCTGACACTCAGCCCCTTCATCAACATCAGCGAACTGGTACGGTGTCCGCCGGTCTATACCGAGTCGGGAGAAGTCATTTTGCCGATCTATCACGAGTTCCTGGGGAAGTTTCCTCAACTTCTCTGGCTGCGAACCGAAGGGGACCGATTGGCTTGGAGCAAGACACGAATGGATTGGGGACGGAGTTTTCTGCAGCCCGTGGTGGTTCCCCTCTCCCCCCGCCACGCACTCGCCTACTACCGTCACGGCCGAGGGCAAGCTCCTCTGATGGTCACGGAAACTTGGGACGGTGGGCTCACCTGGAGTCCCTCGGAGAAGGTCGGCTTGCCGAACAACGACGCCAGCATCGCCGCCCTTCGCCTCGTGGACGGACGAGTGCTGCTCGCCTTTAGCGATGATGCTGAAAGTCGCTCCAACATGACGTTGGCAGTCTCCCCGGATGGACGTCGAGACTGGCAACGCTTGGCGACCCTCGATCATGACCCGGAATCCCGGTTCGCCTACCCGTTCATGGTCCGCACTCAGGATGGAATGATTCACCTCGTTTATTCCTGGAAGATGAAACGGATTCGCCACGTGGCCTTCAATGAACCATGGCTCGACCAGATCGAAAACCGACTGGCGAAAGTGGGTGAACGATGATTATTGGGGCCAGCCTGTCAGTCCATGTGTTGGAGATGTTCTCGTGGAGCTATCCCCTTTTGATCTGGGGGGGAATCGCGGGAGCCCTGGGACGGGCCCTGCAGTGGGGAGCGGGAGGGCGAGGGCCGGCCTGGTTGCCATTGGCCTTGGGGAGCTTAGTCATCCTGCCTCTCGGAGACTTCCCCGTCGCGCGATGGATTCATGGCTACTGTGCCAACTTAAGCATTCCCCTGGCAATTTGGCTCCTCCATGTCGTGATTACTCCGCTCCTTCCTCGGCCGCTACTGGATGAACGCTCGCAAAGGAAAATGGCTTGGTTTGCTTTTCTGATGGGGTTAGCCCTCTATCCAGCGGCTCTCGGCCTGGGATCGGTGGATCCCTATGTTCTCGGCTGGCGGAGTTGGGGAATTGTGCTGGGATTCGCATTCTGGACCGCGATCCTTCTTCTTCGGCGTGATCCGCTCGGCCATGTCCTGCTCCTTTCCGGAATTGCCTGGCAACTCGGAGTGCTCGAATCCAACAACGCCTGGGACTACGTTGTCGATCCCATGTTGTGGGCCATCTCCGTCGTGATCCTGATTCATGGTGGATTCGATCGAGCCATGCTCCTCGTGCGGAAAACGGAGCCTGTCGATTGGCCCGAAGCTCTGCCGGCCAGACAGTAGTTGTGGCGAGTCGCTGGGGGGGCCCGACAATTGACTCTTCGCTCTCGGCCTTTATCCCTTTTCCCGGATCCGCTGCGCTTTATCCGGATCCGCCGCGGCACGGACGGGAGATTAACCAAGTGACCCGCCACGGATGACTCCGAAGCAGCCGTTCTCGGCGGGCCGCAGCTTTCGCGATTCAGCCCCGTCTTGAGTTCGTTTCTGGCGACTCTCATTTCCGTCGCAGCCTTCACAACCGCCCCCCCTTTCGAGCTGCTTTCCGCGTCTCGAGACCCTTGTTGCTTGCCACGTCGGAATTACCCAACTACGATGAAAGGTCCGCAGGGGTATATCGGGAACAGCAAGACCAGCGTGGATGGGCGGAGGGGATTTTCGCTCCGCTTCTATCCACCGCCATTCAGTGAGGAGGAGTTTTTTCATGGCCAGGAGATTCCTGTTAGGGCTGGCAAGCGCGACGCTTTGCCTCGCCTCGGCCATCATGCTATTGGCTCAAGGGACGGCTCTGAGCGATCTCTATGGACGCGGAGTCCATGCGTATTACTCGCACAACTATGAAGACGCGCACGAGTACCTGACGACGGCGATCGAGCAAGGATTCGAAGATCCTCGAGTCTACTACTACCGAGGTTTGGTTTACTCGGCCACGGGAAGGCCTGACGAAGCCGAGGCGGATTTCCGCGAGGGTGCCCGGATCGAAGTCACGTCCTCCGATCAGATGTTCGATATTGCTCGCGCCCTGCAGCGAGTGCAGGGGACGATTCGCCTCACAATCGAAGACCATCGCGCCAAGGCTCGAGTTGAATACAGCGGGCAGCAGGCCCAACGAGCACGGATGAGGTATGAGGGTTTGCGGCGGGCCGAGGAGGAAGGAGCACTGCTGAGAACTCCACCTCGCGATCCAGAAACGACTCGCCCTCCTGTCGTTCCTCAGGAAGAAGAAGACGAAGATGACCCGTTCGCGGTGGAACCGGCGGATCCGTCCGAACAACCTCGAGCAGCACCCACGGCACCGCCGACACCAGTGGATGATGACGATCCATTCGGAGCTCCCGCAGACGACGATCCATTCGGGGAAACACCCGCGCCGGCAGACGACGATCCGTTCGGAGCGCCGGATGTTGACGATCCGTTCGGAGAGACGCCAACTCCAGAACCGGCCATGGACGACGACGATCCATTCGGGGAAACACCCGCGCCGGCAGACGACGATCCGTTCGGAGCGGCCGACGATGACGATC
>JBJHCD010000308.1:0-6836 GCA_050485845.1 Pirellulaceae bacterium
TCGTGAGACCAACCGGCCGCATGGACATGATGGTCGCCGGAATACCAGTGATGATCGACCACCTTGATCCCCCGCACCAGCTGACACGACTCCACGTGACGAGGCGCCTCGGGACCCACGATCGAGCGGCGGAGGATCCGGTACTCGGGTCCCCGCGTGTACGTCACCTCGAACTTCCCGGGAGGCAGCACCACCATCTCGCCATGCTGCCGATAAATCTGGTCATGAAAGAAGAAATCCGGGGCCAGCCGCCGCGAGCGGGCCGGATAAACTCGACCCTGATCGTCCCGAATCACAAACTGCCCCATCGTGGGCGTGCCATCATCGTCCAATACGTTCAGCACCACCTCGACCCCGCGAGCAGAGTCGAACAGGACGGCAATTTCATTGCGGAAGCCGATGTCCTGCGTTCCCTGGCCGACATCAAAGTTCAACGTTGCCTCCCGTTTCCCGGCGTCGCGACTGTACACCTGCAGCACTCGGTACTCCACTTCCAACCCCGACAGCGTCGGAGTGAGCGGTTGCGAGTCGAACGTGGCGACATCCATCCAGCGATTTTCCACGTCCGTCGCCGATATCGTCCGCTCAGGCTCGGGCGATGCCGTCGAACGGCGATGGATCGGAGCGGCCTGGGGGCTGGAAACTCGGAGCGGAGCGGTCACGCCCGCTTCGTTGTGCAGCTTGACCAGGAACACGCTCCAGCCATGCTGCGTCAGTCGCGCCGCGGCCGCTCCCCGCGCCACCTTCACTCGGCTTTCCGGATTGATGTTCACGCCGACCAGGGCCAGCGGGTCGAGGGCTCGCTGCAGAGCGACCACGGCATCCGCTCCCTCCATTTGCAAC
Source organism: Pirellulaceae bacterium (assembly GCA_050485845.1). GTDB lineage: Bacteria > Planctomycetota > Planctomycetia > Pirellulales > Pirellulaceae > JBJHCD01. Next base: position 844 of record JBJHCD010000308.1, read on the forward strand.
GCCCGGTCAACCTCTCGGCGCCGTTCCGCCCCCAGTGGCTCCCCCAGGTATTCCAGAGCCATCAGGAGACGCTCGACCGAAGCCTTCAGTGGTTGCGAATCAACTTCCCCCACGACCGGGAGCGCGGGTTCCAATGATTCATCGGCCCAACTGACCGAGGGTTGGTTCATCCAGCCCCAGGCGAGCAGCAGTCCGAGGACCATGCGAGTTTGCATGCCAAAACTGACTTGGAATCGGGACATCTTCCATTCTCCCCAAGAGGCAGACTCATCTCACGCCACCGTCCAACTTCGCTCCCATGATCGCGACGCCGCCGGTCGATTGCAAGCGTTTCGAGAAAACAAGCGGCATATCGGCGGAGCAGCCGTTCCGCAGTTCCGATTCAGAAACGAGGCGGAGGGAGCGTCAGTGACTGGGCCAGTTCCAGAAGCTGAGCAAGATTTTCATCATCGACCGGCACTCCCTGAGCCAGCCGCATGGCCCGCTGGGCTCGTTCGGGATCTCCCGGCAGCAAAATCCGTTCGACTCCCTCCGCTCGAGGACACCCCCGAATGAACTCCGCCAATTTCTCGACTTCGAGCGAGAAGTGCTCGCACCCGCCGAAGTGCTCCGGATCCGCCACCATCATGAAAACGCAATTGCCGTTCGGGGTCTCGGGGGTTTCGCGAGCACAGAGGCCTCCGGAGAGGGCCCCGGCAAAGATTTCAATCATCAGCGAGAGCCCAAACCCCTTGTAGGCCTGAGCGCCTCCCATGGGGAGAATCGTTCCGGGAGGATTGCCATAGAGAGAATTCGGATCGGTCGTCGGTTTGCCGGCCGAGTCGAGCAACCAGCCCTCCGGACAATCCTGTCCGGCAATCCGCATGACGCGGACCTTTCCTTCCGCCGTGGCACTGGTGGAAAAGTCGAGTACCAGCGGGCCGTCGGGATGTGGCGAGCCCATGGCGAGTGGATTGGTGCCCAGTCGCGGGGAGGTCCCGCCCGGCGGGGCCACTCGGCGAGTTGCCCCATGCGTGTTGACCATCACCATGGAGACGAGGTTTTCCGCGGCGGCCAATTCGCAATATTCACCAAGTCGTCCGATATGGCTGGAATGAATCAGCGTCCCCACGCCAATCCCATTGGTCTGGGCCTTGGCGATTAACTTCTCCAGCAATCGCCCCGCTTGCACTCGGCCAAACCCCCAATTGGCATCCCCCACCAGATGACAATCCGACTCCCGAATGACCGTCAGTGGCACGTCGCTGACGGTCTCTCCCTTCACGACGTTGTTCACATAGTAGGGAATCCGCATCACGCCATGGGAGTCATAACCGCAGAGATTGGCATCCACGAGGCTCCGCCCCACGATTGCTGCCTCTTCTTGCGTCGCGCCGCCGGCATGCAACAGGGCGACGGCAAACTCTTCCAGTTTCTTTGCTTCAATGCTGGGCATGGAACGGGTCCCTCTCACAGGTCGTGATCTCTGTACGGAAATGATCTGACAGCGTCCTGGCTGCCTGGAGCATGTGGCGTTCGTGATTCAGGAATGACTCAGGAATATGACTCAGGAATAATTGTGGAGTAGTTCAGGAATCATTCGGGATGATTCAAGGATACATTACGATCAATCAGCATCCTTCAGGCCAAGGGCGAAAACGGAGGACGCAGGGAGGGGAGTTGCCGAACAACCTCGTACATGGCAATCGCCGCCGTACTGGCCAGGTTGAGGCTGCGAGCGGCCGGGTACATCGGCATCCCGACCACCTGCCGCGACCGTGCGGCCAGCAGCGACGAGGGGAGCCCTTGCGTTTCACTGCCGAACACGATCGCGTCACCCGCTCGATAACGGACGTCGAAATAGCCTTGCCGGGCGGTCTTGGAAGGCGTTCGAGCAAGGCCTCCCAGTGATCGACCACCTCCCAATTCAGGTGCTCCCAGTAATCCAGGCCCGCTCGCTTCAAGCGGGATTCGTCCAGCCGAAAGCCGAGCGGGCGCACGAGCCACAGTTTGGCCCCCAGCGCAACGCAGGTTCGGCCAATGTTTCCCGTGTTCGGGGCAATCTCAGGCTGGTGCAGCACCACATGGAAGGGAGGTTGATTCATCGGAATCGAAAGGGGTAACACGTCCCCGCTCGGCCGTCAAGCGGCAGAGGCATCCGCCTCGCGAACTCCCCCGATCCATTCTCACGACTCTCTCCGCTATCCACTCCGCTATCCACTCCGCTATCCACTCCACTGTCCACTCCGCTATCCACTCCGCTATCCACTCCACTGTCCACTCCGCTGTCCACTCCCGCTATCCGTCCCCACCGAACCGTTCCGACTGGTCGGCTCGTGGGTGAGCCCCAATTCCCAAGCCGGCAAATCCGGATGGCCTCCCCCCAGGACGATGGGACCAACCCTTGACCACCCCAACCGCTCGGTTTACCTTCGGCCGTTTCCTCCGCGATTTCGCTCGCCCTCCGAGTTTCCTTTCCTCGCGCGGTTTTGTGACTCGGAAAGGCCAAGAATGACTCCCCACGGAAATGGATTGTCGCGGCCAATTCCCTCAACTTCCTTCAAGCAAAACGGAGCCGGCCCCCTGGCATGAATGCTACCCCCCGAGCGGTAACCTATCGCCACGCACTCGATTTCGCTCAGCAACAAGTCGAACGGCTCATCGAGCAGTCCCCCGACTTCTTCCCGATCTACACCGAGCAGGGACGCTGGCACCATGCCGGGGAGCTTTGGACCGATTGGACCGGGGGATTCCTGGCCGGCATGATGTGGAAATTCCATGGACTGACCGGGGACGAGAAGTGGCTTCGCCGGGCCGAACACTACTCGAAACTGCTGGAGCATCGGCAGCATGACCGGAAGGTGCATGACCTGGGCTTCATTTTTCTCAACACCTACCTTCCTTGGTTTGAGCTAACGAATGACCGCCACCTGCAGGAGATTGTCATCGAGGCTGGGCGAACCCTCAGCATGCGGTTTCAGGAGAAAGGGGGCTATCTGGCTAGTTTCATCGGCCCCGAGTCACTTTTCATCGACATCATGATGAACGTCCCGCTGATCTTTTATTCGGCGAATGAATCGGGAGACGAGCAACTGCGAGAAATTGCCGTCAAGCACTGCCGCACCACCCGCGACTACCTGGTGCGTGAAGATGGCTCGACGGCGCATGAGGGGCTGTTTGACCTGGAAACGGGCGAGTTCTTGCGACAGACCACCCATCAGGGTCTGGCGGGGGATAGTGCCTGGGCTCGGGGACTCGGCTGGTCCCTCTACGGTTACAGCCAAGTGCACGCCCTGTCGGAGATGCCAGAGTTCCTGGACGTTTCGCGTCGCAATGCCGCCTACTGGCTCCAGCATATTCCGTCCGACTTCGTCCCCTACTGGGACTTCCACGCCGACCTCACTCAGCCCCCGCCCCTGGGCGCCCAGCGAGAATCCTCGGCTGGGGCCATCGCGGCCAGCGGGCTCTTTCATCTGGCGGACCAAGTGACTCTTTCGGCCCAGCGACTCGGTTCAGCCGACCGGACCTCGCGTCTGGAAGAGGCCGACCGCTACCGCCAAGTCGCTTTCCAAACTTTAGACGCCCTCTGTACCTCCGAATACCTCGCCGACAAGACGCCGGGCTGGGAAGGCATTCTGAAGCATGGCGTGTACCACACCACCAAGAACCTGGGGGTCGACGAGTCGGTGATGTGGGGTGAGTTTTTCTTCGTGGAAGCGCTGACCCGAGCGTTGGCACTCGAGCAATCGTCGCCCGCCCCGTAGCCATGGCCGACGGCGGGACCTGCGGGAGCAGCAGGAGCAGCAGCGGCAGTCGTCGGGGCGAATGGCGATCTGTAGGCCGGCAACTTGTTTGAGGTGCCCGGTGGGGGGTGACATTTTTCTGGGAACCACGGTAAGAATTGAGTGAGCGCGGTGGACCTCCGCAAGGGGACGCGTGGAATGCGGCGCCGAAACGCCTCCAAAAGCCCCGAGATGCCGGATGCTGAATCGGTCTGCCGCCGGGCATGTGGGAATATGGGCTTAGGGGGCGAGCCTGTTGGATCGAGTTCATTGGGTGGAGAGTTGTCAGTGGAAATTCAGCGTCAGCCCACGCGGCCCGTCCGGATTGGGTCGATTACTATCGGCCGGGGACACCCGATTGCCGTCCAAAGCATGACGGCCACCCACACGCAGGACATTGATGCGACGGTGGCCTTGGTCGAGGATCTGGCGGCGGCCGGGGCGGATGTGGTCCGGATTGCCGTGGACAGTAAGAAGGACGCCGAAGCGCTGGCCGAAATTCGCCGCCAAACCAGGGCCAATCTCTCGGTGGATCTGCAGGAGAACTACCGGCTGGCCGAGTTGGTGGCCCCGCATGTCGACAAAATCCGCTACAACCCGGGGCATCTCTATCACCACGAGCGGGAAAAGCCTTGGAAGGAGAAGGTCCGCTACCTGGCGGGGGTGGCCGAGCAGCATGACTGTGCGATGCGGGTGGGAGTAAACTGCGGGAGTGTCGATCCCGACAAGCTCTCCCGATTCAGTCCGGATGACTCCATCACCCCGATGCTGGAAAGCGCTTGGGAGCATTGCGACTGGCTGGATGAGTTGGGCTTTACGCGGTACTGCGTCTCGCTGAAAGATTCCGATCCCGACAAGGTGGTCGAGGTGACTCGGCGGTTTGTCGAGCGGCGACCGGATGTGCCGTTGCATCTCGGCGTGACCGAGGCAGGCCTTCCTCCCGACGGCATCATCAAGACCCGGATCGCGTTCGAACAGCTGATCGGACGGGGAATCGGCGACACGATCCGTGTATCGCTGACCGTTCCCAACTCGCGAAAATCCGAGGAAATCGAGGCGGGACGACAAATCCTCGCCGACATTGCGGCGGGGCGAGTTCGTTCGGTGGTGACGTTTTCGCGTGATCGGCTGAATATCATCGCCTGTCCGAGTTGTTCTCGAGTGGAGAACGAAGCCTTCATTGAACTGGCCGAACAGGTCAAGGAGATGACCCAGTACGCCGAACAACATGCTCTGACCATCGCCGTGATGGGTTGCCGAGTGAACGGGCCGGGGGAGACGGACGACGCGGATTTGGGCCTCTGGTGCGGCCCGAATGTCGTCAACCTCAAGCGACGGAGCGAGGAGTTGGGGGCCTTCCCCTATGACCAGATTCTGGATCGACTTCGCTCGGAACTCGACCAACTCATCGCCCAGCGGGCTCAGACGTAAACGCCTGAGTTCTCGTCACGCGGAGACCTGTGCAACCGTTTCTAGGGGGCGATTCGGGGAGCGTGAAGCGCGATCAGGTCCTGGAGATGCCGCTGGACCGCTTGTTCGAATTCCGGTTCGAAATCCCGAATTTCCACCGAGAGCGGCGTCACCGATTCGGTCACCCGCAAAGTATTGAGATATCCTTGCAGGAATTGACGCCGAGCGATCGTCGTTTCGAGCAAGCAGTGCATCCACAGCCAGGACTCGGCGTAGTCCAGTTGCTCGAGTTCGGACAGGTCCAAAAGCTGCTCCAACCGCCGCAAATCCGGTTTCCAATCGGACGCTTGTTGGTGAGTTCGCAGCAAGTCGACATGAGGGAGGTTCAGCCCATTTACCTCCTCGGGCACCTCAAAGTACTCGGCCAGTCCCTCATCCAACCAGAGCGGGATATCGGGAAGGACGGCATGCAGGTAGGCGTGCGCGACCTCATGCCGCAAATCCTCGGCAATGCGATCACCCCAGTGGGCCAGAACAACCAGTTGCCTGTCACTCTTCAGAAAGACTGCTCGGCGAGGTTCCAGACCGGGATAGATTCGCTGCAGGTAATCGTGGAACTTGACCACGTCGCCGAAAAGATAGACGTGGACCAGTTCCTCGGAACGTGGGAGTCCCAGAGTAGCGGCCACTTCGTCCCGCTGGCGGGCGAGGGCATCGATCAGTCGGTGGCGCTGAGGAAGTCGAAAGTCGCTATGGACGACCAGTTGCTGGCGGATCTGCAGATGCTGCTCGGGACGCGGCGGAGCGGTTTCTCACCAGGGT
>JBJHCD010000309.1:0-6835 GCA_050485845.1 Pirellulaceae bacterium
GACTTAGGGTGATCGGATTACTCTAGAGGCTCGCACTGGGGTGCCCTGTTTCTCCTTTTGTAGTTTTTTGATTGGCCGTGAATTCGTCTTCAACTTCTTCCGAGCCGCTGCCTGTTCGCCAGCTTGCTGTTTCCGTGGCGATTCTGACGGTCGCGCTGGCGGCCGCCTACCCGCTCTTCGCGGCGTACGGTTACCATCGGCATGGTTCGTGGGGAGTGGTGGCGGCGAGCGTCGCGGGATTGATTTGCTGGGCGAGTTGCTCGCTGGCCCTCGCCTGCGTTGCTCTCTTGCAGAGAACTCAGCCGATTGCCGGGATTCTGGGGAGCATGATCTTTCGCATGGGGGTCCCCTTGGTTTTCGGGGTTGCTTTGCAGCAGGGCCACGAGCAGTTGGCGGCGGCGGGGATCTTCGGGACGATCTTGCTTTATTATTTGCTGTCGCTGGTTGTTGAAACGTTACTGTCGCTCCGTTTGATTCCTTCGACGTTGCAGGTCTCCAAGGCTTCATAAGTATGTCCGAACCGCTGCTGCACATCAAAGACAGTTTCTACTTCGAGATCCCCAAGGTCTTGTGGCCGCGGAATTACCAGTCGGCTCGAGAGTTTCCCGCCGTTTGGGTGCGGCTGGATGATGAGTATCAGCACTGGGAAGCAGGGCGACTGGTCGATCGGCTCGGCCCCCTGGTGGCCGACGCGAATGAGCGGCGGGAGACGGCCGGTTTGCCTCGAGTGGAAATGCCCGATCGGGCCACGCTCATTCATGACTACGAACACTGGAAGCATGACGATCATGCTCGCCATGGCCGGCCGATGGGGGGCTATCTGGAGGCGGATCTGGGGCGAGCCGACGATCTTTACCGGGCCTGGAAGCGAAAAGACGATAGTCGAGTGGATCAGTCGTTCGAGGCCTTTCTCGAGGAGCAGTCTCCGAATTTGAATCAGCAATGGTTCGTTTCTCTCCACCGGGATCCGCAGTTCGTGCAGGAGTGGGGGGAGGCGAAGCGGGAAGCTAACAACGTCGCGGAATTCAAAGCGGCCGATCCGCATTGGGAACCGGCCAAGATTGCCGCGTACAACAATCACTTGAGTGGCAAGGTGCTGATTCCCCAGCCCTTCGGGACCCTGCGAAATCTGTATGAGAGGGAATCGGGAATTGCGGTGTCGCGGTTCATGATTCTCGAGGTGGTGATTGCTCTGCTGATTCTGTTCGCCTTCAGCTGGTTGGCTCGCCGAGTTGAATCGGGGGCGCCTCCCAAGGGGAAGCGATGGAATCTGTTGGAGTTTTTTCTGCTCTTTATTCGAGACCATATTGCTCGGCCGGCGATCGGCAAGCATGATGCGGATAAATTTGTCCCCCTGTTGTGGACGATGTTCATGTTCATCATGGTCTGCAACGTCTTCGGACTCCTTCCGTGGCTCGGCGCGCCGACCGGGGGTTGGGGGGTTACGTTCGGACTGGCCTTGATCACCTTCGGGACCGGGATCGTCTTCGGGATGCGGCAGTTCGGATTTTTCGGGTTCTTTTTGAATCAGATTCCGCACATGGATCTGCCTCTGATCGCGGCCGTGATCATCAAGCCGATTCTCTTCGCGATCGAATTGTTGGGGTTGTTGATCAAGCATGCCGTGTTGAGCATTCGTCTTTTGGCCAACATGGTGGCCGGGCACCTGGTGTTGCTGGGGGTCATGGGGTTGGCCTTCGGCGCTGACGCGGCCTTGAGCTTCGCCGACGCTCCGGGATGGCAGTGGGGGCTTACCGCGTTCATTGCCGTGGTGGGGTCGTCCATTTTCAGTGTTTTGGAACTGTTTGTCGCTTTGCTGCAGGCTTATATTTTTACCTTTCTGTCTGCTCTGTTTATCGGTGCCGCGATCCATCATCACTAAGGCGGGGGCGAATTCATTCGCCCTCGAGTCGGTGATCGACCTCGGCCATCGGAAGATGGGTGCCAGTCAGAGTCTCACGTTTGGAATGAAAAAGGGAGATTGAACTCGTGACCAAGTTCGCCAAGATCTGCTCGTTCGCCTTCGTTGCCGTTTTGTTTTTTGCGAGCGCCGTGTTCGCCCAGGATGGTACCGGCTCGACTCCGCTCATCACTTTCTCGGGATCCTTCGGTGTCGGCTTGACGGCGATCGGCGCCGCTTATGGTATCTCGAAGCTGGCCAGCGCCGCGCTGGACGGAATGGCTCGGCAGCCGGAAGTTGCCGGTTCCTTGCAGACCGCGATGATCATCGCCGCGGCCCTGATCGAGGGTTTTACGTTCTATGCCATCTTCGTTTGTTCGACCGGCGCCTGATTCCCTCGGAGTTCTCGGTCTGGTTTTCCGAAGTTTCTCTCGACGAGTCGTTCCGTTCCGTTTGGTTTCATTCAGTTTGGCTCGGCTCGGTCCTTGGTTTCGGTTCATCGGCCGTCGGCGCGAACTGTTTTCGGTTTTGTTTTTCCTGAAGAGGGTGATACGTGATGGCCTGTCTACCGGCGGATGAGTGGCATTTCCGCACTCGGTGCTGTCTTCTGCTTGGGGTCCTGTGGGGAGTGACTCTCCTGGGGCTTCCCGCTACCACGCTCGGCGCCCCTTGGCAGGAAGAGACCTCGGTGGCGCCTGCCGAGCAAGACGAGGGCGTGGACACGGTCGTGGAGGAAGTGGCGGACGATGCCGCTACATCCCCGTCCGAGGCAGAGGAGCCCGAGGCAGATGACGCTGAAGGCGAGATTCAGGAGGCTCCGTTACCGGCCGAATCGGAAGGGGACGCGCAGGGAATCGGGCATGCCCCGGGCACTTCCGCCGAGGCGGATCCGCATGGTGCGGCTCACGAAGGGCATCATGACGATCATGGTGATCACCATGATCAGTTCGACCTTTCTCATGCGAACGCAGGGCCCAATCTCTTGAGCCCCGCGGACCTGCGGTTCGATTTGGCGATTTACACGGTCGTGGTGTTCCTGTTGCTGTTCGCGGGCTTGTACAAGTTCGCTTGGGGGCCGATCTGCAAGGGGTTGGCCATTCGGGAGCAGGGGATCGCGTCGAAGATCGAAGAGGCGAATGTCGCGGCCGCTCAGGCAGCCGAGAAGCTCCGGGAATACGAGACCCGTCTGGCGGCGGCGACCGAGGAGGCTCGGCAAATCGTGCAGAAGGCCCACCAGGATGCTCAGCGATCCTCCGAGCGGATGATCGCCGAAGCGCAGGAACGGGCCGACCGGGAACGTGTCCGTTCACTGGCCGACATCGAAGCTGCCAAGAACGTGGCTCTCGAGTCGTTGAGTCAGAAGACGGTGGAGTTGGCCATGCTGATGGCCGGCCGCATCGTGAGGAAGGAACTGACCGAAACGGATCATGATCAGTTGATTCGCGAGGCTCTCGATAAACTTCCGAGCCGAAACTAGGCGAGGGACGAGGCTCCGCTCGGGACTTGGACCTGGTGGGGCCTCACCATGACGGACAAAGGAACTCGACAGGCAGAGAACGCTTCATGACCGAACAGCCTCAACACCCCACCGTTTTTGACTCGGACACTCAGCATCTGGGAGGTGTCTATGCCAAAGCGCTGTTGGGGGTGACGGAAAAGCAGGGGATTTCGGACGAGGTTCTCGAGCAGTTCGGCTCGTTCCTCTTCGACGTCATGGACAAACTCCCCACGCTCGCCTCGCTATTGACTTCACCTCGAGTGAGTCACGAGGAGAAGGTCGAGGTGATGGACAAGGCGTTCGGTGGCCGGATGCATCCGGTGCTGCTGAACTTCCTGAAGGTCGTCTCGCGGCATGGTCGAGTCGATTGTTTGCGGGCGATTCACGCGGAATTGCTCAAGCAGTTCAACTCGGCACGGGGGCGAGTGGAGGTCCAGGTGGACGCGGCGACTCCGTTGAGTGACGAGATGGTGGCGTAAATCAAGGAGCGACTCCAAGCGGCCTTGCAGGCCGAGGTCGCTCTGAAGACTCGCGTGAATCCCGAAGTCCTCGGTGGACTGGTGATTCGCGTGGGGGATACGGTCTACGATGGCAGTATCGCCAATCAACTACGGCGTCTGGAGGATTCGGCCCTCGGCCGGACTCGGCACGCTTTCCGCACGGCAATGGATAAGTTTGCCGTTTCCGACTAAACGCATACACGGTGGATTCCTCGAAGAGGTCCTTTCATGAAATTCAATTCGGACGAAATTGCTTCGGTCATTCAGCAAGAGATTGAGCAGTACGAAAGCCAGGTCGATGTCCGGGAAGTCGGCACCGTCCTGGAAGTGGGTGACGGTATTGCTCGAGTGCACGGCCTCTCCGGCGTAATGGCGGGGGAGATGGTCGAGTTTCCCGGGGGAATCACGGGGCTGGCTTTCAATTTGGAAGAAAACAGCGTCGGCGTGATCATTCTCGGCGACTTCCTCTCCATCCAAGAAGGGGATGAAGTTCGAGCGCTGGGACGCCTCCTCTCGGTCCCCGTCGGCGACGCGGTGGTCGGACGAGTCTTGGATCCCCTGGGGAATCCGCTCGATGGTCGCGGCCCGGTCAACGCCACGGAACGTCGGAATGTGGAAGTGATGGCTCCGGGCGTTCAGGATCGCCAGCCGGTGAGCGAACCACTGCAGACGGGGGTCAAGGCGATCGATGCCATGACGCCGATCGGACGTGGCCAGCGAGAATTGATCATCGGTGACCGCAAGACGGGCAAGACCGCCGTTGCGATCGACGCGATCTTGAATCAAAAAGATTCGGGCGTGAAGTGTTTCTACGTTGCGGTTGGCCAAAAGGATTCGTCCGTGGCGGGCGTGGTCGAAGTGCTGCGAAAGCATGGGGCCATGGACTACACCACCGTTATCGTTTCTGGTGCCAGCAGTCCCGCTCCGCTCCAGTACATGGCTCCCTACGCCGGAACGGCGATGGCGGAGTACTTCATGTATCAGGGGCAGCATGCCTTGATCGTCTATGACGATCTCTCCAAACAGGCCCAGGCCTATCGCCAGCTCTCCCTGCTGATGCGACGTCCCCCTGGACGTGAAGCCTATCCGGGTGACGTCTTCTACTGCCATAGCCGGTTGCTCGAGCGGTCGGCCAAGTTGAATGACCAGCTGGGAGGGGGATCGCTCACTTCGCTTCCAATCATCGAAACGCTGGAAGGCGAAGTTTCGGCCTACATTCCGACCAACGTGATTTCGATCACCGATGGGCAGATCTACCTGCAGCCCGATCTGTTCTTCGCCGGTATCCGGCCCGCGATGAACGTCGGTATTTCCGTCTCCCGCGTCGGCGGTGCCGCTCAGATCAAGGCGATGCGGAAAGTGGCCGGCGGTCTGCGACTCGACCTCGCCTCGTTCCGTGAATTGGAAGCATTCGCCCAGCTGGGGACCGACCTGGACGCGGCCACCCAACGACGACTCGATCGCGGTTACCGCATGGTGGAACTGCTCAAGCAGCCCCAATACCAGCCCCTCTCGGCCATTGACCAGGTGCTGGTGATCTTTGCCGGAACACGCGGCTATCTGGACGAGGTTCCACTCAATCAAGTCTCCGAATGGGAGAAGCAGTTCCTGGAGTTCGTCAAGACGAGCCGGAGCAGCCTGTATGAAGAGCTTTCCGACAAGAGGGAATTGACTCCCGAGATCGTCACGCAGATTGAAGAGGCCGTGAAGCACTTCAATACGCAATTTCAGGGACAAGCGACTCCGGCCGCTGCCGTCTAAGCCATTTCGGATCGCCCGACCGGTGGGCGATCATCCATCCGAGTAATGACAGGGCTGGTATGGCCAAAGCACGAGCACTTGATAAACGCCGCAAGTCGATTCGGAACATCCGCAAGATCACTCGGACCATGGAGATGATTGCCACGGCCCGTTTCAAGAAAGCGATGGATCGGGCAGTCGCGGCCACCGACTTCACTCGTCGAGTTACCCAACTGGTACGCGACCTTTCCCAAGGGGGGGCGGAGGTTCGGCACCCACTGCTGGAGCCGCGCGAGGAAGTGAAGCATGCCAAGATCCTGGTGCTGAGCGCGAACCGGGGGCTCTGTGGCGGCTATAACTCAAGCGTCACGAGGTTGGCCCTCTCGCGGTATGAAGAACTGCGACAACTCGACTTGCCCCGGCTCACTCTCGAAGCCTCGGGCAAGCGAGGGATCGGGTTCTTGAAGTTCCGCAAGATTCCCCTCGAACAGCAGTTCACGCATTTCGAGGACCAACCGAAGTTCGCCGAAGTGGAAGTGATTGCGAACCGATACCTGGACGACTACATCCTGGGGCGACTCGATCGGTTGGATGTGGTTTATACCAAGTTCGTCTCCGCTTCCGTGCAGACTCCCGTGGTGGAAACGCTTTTGCCACTCGGTTCGCTCACCGATGAGGCGGAGGTAACGAAGCAGGATTCCCGCACGGGACCGGCGGAAGACGGCAAGTCCGGTGATGTCCAGTACGAGTTCTATCCGTCGGCCAGCGACATATTGGAAGAGATCGTGCCGACAAGCTTCAAGATCAAGCTGTTCAAGTGTTTTTTGGACGCGGCCGTCAGCGAACAGATCGCTCGCCGAGTGGCGATGAAAGCCGCCACGGAAAATGCTTCCGAAATCATCCGCAGCCTGTCAATGACCTACAATCGCGCTCGCCAGACGCAGATTACCAGCGAAATCATGGAAGTGATCGGGGGAGCCGAAGCCCTAAGCGGCTAAGGCCGACCGAAGCGGTTCGCCTTTCGGCGGGGTTGCTTGGTTCCCGTGAATATCCGACGTTTTGCCAAAATATCCGAACGAGAATCATTAGTCGAAAAATCGAAGAATCGAAAATCGAGAATCGAGAATACCTTTCATGGCCACTGCATCAGAACAGAAAGTCGGCTCCATCACGCAAGTGATCGGTTCTACCTTCGAC
>JBJHCD010000310.1:0-1358 GCA_050485845.1 Pirellulaceae bacterium
ATTTGGGAACGAATGGGAACGTAGTCCAACGATTGGCCGATTCGCAACCCTTTCGCCTTTCATGGCTATCGGGAGAATTCTCGTCACTCGAGGAATTCACAACTCGAGGTCGAACTCGAGCGTTCGAGCATCTGCAGTATCGTCCAGGACCAGTCGAGCCCCGACCGGAGGTGATTCAGCGAGACGATCTGGGAAGTTATATCCGCGAAAAAGTGGTCTTCTCCACGACTCCGGAGATGCGTGTACCGGCCTATGTGCTCATACCCAAGGGCCTAAGCGGACCCGCTCCGGCCATCGTCGACCTCCATTCCCATGGAGGCATGTTTCTGTTCGGCAAGGAAAAGGTGGTGGACCTTGGGAAGAATCACCCCACGATGGTCAAGTACCACCAGGAAAACTATGACGGCCGTCCCACTGCCACGGCCTTGGTGGAGCGGGGATATGTGGTCGTTTCCATCGACGCCTTCATGTTTGGCGAGCGCCGAGTGATGGTTGCCGCGGATCGTGACGCGGGCTGGCAGCGCCATCGATACTCGGAGGAAATGGTGGCGGCCCTGAATGCTCGCTGCCGATCCAAGGAATCGACGATTGTCAAGTCGCTGATCTTTGCCGGGATGACTTGGCCTGGCGTGGTCTTCTGGGATGACATTCGCACGGTCGACTATCTGGTGTCGAGGCCCGAAGTCGATGCCGATCGGATTGGATGCCTGGGGATATCCATGGGGGGATACCGAGCATTGTATCTGGCGGCGCTCGACCCGCGGATTCAGGCCGCCGCCGTGGTCGGCTTCATGTCCACCGTTCGATCCATGATCCGCGCCCACATCGATACCCACTCGTTCGTCCACTTCCTCCCAACCATTCACCAGGACCTGGACTGGCCCGATGTGGCGACGCTCACGGCGCCTCGAGCACTGCTTGTGCAGCAGTGCTCGCGCGATGGACTTTTTCCCCTCGAGGGAATGCGGGATTCGATCCAGCAGATCGAAGCGGGTTATGCCAAGGGGGGAATTGCCGAGAAGTTCAGTGGAAGGTTTTACGACACCACCCATCGGTATACACTGCCGATGCAGGAGGAGGCGTTTGACTGGTTCGACCAGCAACTGCGGATGCCCTCCTGAGTTCATTCATCTAAACAACTGCAACAAAGGAACCTTATGATCCGAGGCATCCTCCCCATTGTGCACACCCCGTTTCTCGACGACGCAACCATGGATGAAGCAAGTCTCGCTCGCGAGGTTGATTGGGCCTTCAATCAGGGGGCGGATGGATACTGTACCGGCATGGTCTCGGAATTGCTTCGCCTGACTTACGACGAGAGAATTCGACTTACTCGACTGCTGGGTGAACTGAAGCCT
>JBJHCD010000310.1:1368-6802 GCA_050485845.1 Pirellulaceae bacterium
CTCGCCACGCGGAGCAGGCGGGGGCTGATGGAGTGATGGCGATCCCTCCTGTTTCCACCGGACTGCCGGATTCCCAAGTTCTCGAGTATTTTTCCACGCTGGCTGAACAAATCTCGCTGCCGATTGTGGTTCAGGACGCTTCGGCCTACGTCGGTCGTCCCATCTCCATGTCCGTTTATCTTCAGCTTCTGGACACCTTCGGTCCAGAGCGGATCTTGTTCAAACCCGAGGCGTCTCCCGTCGGGCCGAATGTCTCGGCCCTTCGCGACGCGAGCGGTGGCCGAGCTAGAATTTTCGACGGCTCCGGGGGGATCGCCCTGGTCGACTGCTACCGGCGGGGCATCGCCGGCACGATGCCCGGATTGGAGTTCCTACCAGGAATCGTCGCCCTTTGGAGAGCGCTCGAGCGGGGAGATGATGAAACCGTCTATCGCATCTACTTTCCGATCTGCGCCCTAGTGACTTTACAGCTTCAGGCCGGACTCGATGGTTTTCTCGCCACCGAAAAATACCTCCTCCATCGTCAGGGGCTATTCACGACTCCCCACCGACGAAAACCGTACGCCTGGGACCTGGATCCGGAGACTCAAGCAGAACTCGACCGGCTCGTGGACCGACTCCAGCAGAGCCTCACCCCCTCGGCTGAGTGATTTTCGAGGCAGCCTGGGGACCTTGACTTGCCAGTTCTTCCCACTTAGCCTCTCCCCCGTACGTTGACTAATCGGAATGTTCGGTGGGATTGCGAGCGGGAGGAAAAACATGGCCAAGGGGGCCGGTCTGGTTGTTAGAGTTTTCGTGGGCGTGTTGGCGGTGTTGTCTCCGTCGTTGATGTGGTGCGGCTGGGGACAAGCGGACGAGTCGCGGGAGCCGATGGAGCGGCCGACGGCGGAAGAAGCGGTGACGTCTGCCGAGCGGACCGAGGAACTCGAGGCCGAGCCTAACGAATCCCTGTGGCTGACGGACTACGCGGCCGCCGTCCGGGCGGCTCGATCCGAAAACTCGATGCTGTTGATTTGGTTCGTCGATCCCGGAAGTGAAGTTCCCGGAAGTGAAACAAGTCAGCATCTGTTCCAGCGAGACATATTGGCCGATTCCGAAGTCCAAGGGCGACTGAAGGATTTCACCTGCGTGCAGATTCCCATCTCCGCCACGTGGGGCTCCGCCAATTCGGAGGCGAAGCGTCTGATTGATCATCCTGCTTTTGCGGAGCTGACGGGCGAGCCAGGTTTGGCAATTCTCGACTTAACCGACGAGACAAGCCCCTATTTTCACCACGTCGTTTCCATCTATCCGCTGGAAAGTCGGCAATTGACCGTTGAGCAGATGGTGGCGCTACTGGACTTGCCCCCTGGCTCGCTCACGCAACGCACGCTGATTTGGGCGGTCTGGACGCATCCCGAGCGACCGCTGAGTGCCAGTGGGGAACCGCACGAGGAATTGGAGCGGGAAGCCGAGAGCCACTCTCGGCATCAGGCAGTGATTCGCGTGCAGGGGCACCACCGCTGGGGGAGCCGTTTTCAGAGACTGTTGGGGCGGATTCCACCTGGCCACGTGCCGCAGGAGGTCTGCGCCGAAAGCTGGCCAGGCCAGCGGCTGATTGACGCGGCGGAAGAGTGTGTTCAGTCTTGGCGACATTCGTCCGGTCACTGGGACGCCGTTCGCCGTCACCATCCCATCTTCGGCTACGACATGAAGCGGGGCTCGAACGGTATCTGGTACGCCACGGGCGTATTCGGACGCCGCTCCTGAGAAGCGGTTTTCAGGCGGCAGGTCGTTTTTTTCGACCGAAGTAGGCGAGCAAGGCGGGGAGGAAGACCAAGTCTCCCAGCAGGGCCGCGGTGATCGTGGATACGGCCATCGTCGCGAAGTAGCGGTGGGCCGGCAAGTCGCTCGTCATGACCGTCCCGAAGCCCGCCACGAGAATCATGGTGGTGATGATCATCGCCGCTCCCACGTCTCGGAACGAATGTTGGAGGGCCTGTTCGACTCCCACGCCTCGATCCAATTCCTGACGGTACCGAGTCAAAAAGTGAATCGTGTCGTCCACGGCGATTCCGAGGCAGACGGTGAACGAGCAGACACTGGCGATCTCCAGGGGATGATCCAGCAATACCATCATCGCGGCGGTGGCAGCCAACGGAAACATGTTGGGAATGATCGTAATCAGGCCAATCCTCAGGGAGCGATAGGCGACCGTCATCACCAGGAAGATGATGAACGAGGCCGTCCCGAGACTCATTGCCAGATCGGTCACAATGCGATACAGGTTCCTCCCCCGCCGCACGGGCTCACCCGACAACTCAAAACTCATCCCCGGATACTGGACCGAAAGCTGCTGCAGCCCCTCTTCGACTCGGCGAAATACCGGCTCATATCGGGCAATTCCCAAGTCTTGCATCCGAACCGTGACGACCGCTTCACGATCCGTTTGCTGGAAGTAGGACCCTTTGACGCTTTCCGGAAGAAGCTGGAGAAACGGGAAGCGGGCCGTGGCTGGTTCGTCTCCCGGCAAGGACGCCAGGATACTGAGAATCGACAGCGGATGTCGCAGCAACGGTTCATCTTCCAGGATTTGGGTTACACCGTCGATCGCCTCCAAGACGTTCTGGCCATCTCCCGCTTGATCTTCCGACCAGCGCACAAGGACCCGAATTTGCTCGATTCCTCCCAGCGCCTGATCGCAGTGGGCCAGCGCCTGATACGCTTCACTGCCGGTCGGTTGGGAGTCGCGGGTCCGGTCATCGGGCCGAAGTGTGGAAGCGAAGATAGCCAATCCCGCGAAGAGGCCCACGGCCAGGAGCGACACTTTGCCGGAATGTCGGATCACTCCGTCGATGAACCAGCCTCCTCGAGCCAACCCATTTCCCACGAAGTCATGTTCGTGCCCCCGATGAATTTCCCGGCCAATCCAGGTACTGCACAGAAAGGGAACGATCGTGATCACGGCCAGGAACGTGACCAGAACTCCCAACGCACAGCTTCTGCCGAAACCTTGCACGAATTCGGATTGAGCGAGTAACAGCGAACCGAAGCCGATCGCCGTGGTCACGGAAGTTAAAGCGCTGGCCACACCTACTTGCCGGACCGCCGTGCTGGCCGCGTGGATCGTACTCCAGCCAGCGGCCCGCGCTCGGCGCACGTGGACCATCAAGTGCACTCCATCGGTCAGCCCGACCATCGTCAGCAAAACGGGGAGCACCACGCTGGTCAGGGGATTGGACAGTTCATCCATCCAGTTCAGTAGCCCGAGCGACCAGTAAACGCCCATGGCGGGGGCGGCCCCGACCACCAAGACCGCTCGGATTCCTCGAAACAAGACCAAGGCGAGGACGAACACCATGCCATAGGCAATCACTTGGAACTTCGATTGATTACGATCGAACGCCTCACGGTGAGCCAGGTACAGGGGGACATTGCCTGTCAATCGAATGGTCAGGGGAACATCGGGCCAATCAAGAGCTTGTTCGCGGGCTGCCGCCAGCAATTGACTGGTGCAGTCCGAGTCACTGGTCACGAACAGCCAGTCAAACCGCACGGGCATCAGAAGGGTCCGGCCGTCGTCGGACAACAGCTGTCCCCGAACCAAGGGATGCCGCAGCACGCGACTTCGCGCGTCGTCGAAATGTTCGGCCGAGGCATCCGAGCGAGGAAGCAAGGGTTCCCGCAGCCCGAACACGTTCAGTACCGGTACCGTGTCGACCCAGGTAATCGATTCAATTTCGGGACGGCTCTGCAAAGCGGCCACCAGGTCGCGGATCGCCTCGACTGCCCGTGGAGTAAACAGATCCTCCACCTCGACCACGAGATAACAGTCCGGGCCTCGCTGGGCCGTCGAAGTCGACGCGGTGGAATTGAAACTGCTGGAACGGGGCGTAGGTTGTTCGCCGAACTCCTCCCCCTTCCGCTCGGACGACTCGTTGGATTCTTCGCCCCCCGCGACCCGTTCTCCCGTTCCCGAGTCGTCAATGCCCGTACCGTTCGGGCGAATCCCAGAGTCATCCCTGTCGGTGGTCGTGGGATCGGGACTCAGCGAGTCCTCGCTCTCCACGGATGGTTCGGACTCGGAACGAGTCGCGCTGACAGGCTCGTCGGCGGGTTGCTGATAGAAATGACCCCAAGTTGCCAGCAGAGTGATCAAGACGAGAAGGATCGCCGTAGTCCGGCGGCGATGTGTGACGAAGTCGGCCCACCAGTTCAGTATGATCACAGGCCGCGTCCATCTTCCTGGCGGCGAATGGAACGTTTGGCCGCTTCCAAGGCTTCCTCACGCGTAATCTTGCGATCTCCATTCAGATCAATCCGCGAGAATCCAAACGTACGAAAAGCATCGGGAACTTCATCCCGACGAATCACCCCGTCCCCATCTCGATCAAAACGTCGAAACAGTTCATCGGCGGCTCGCCGGGCCGATTCCAGTTCCGCGTCCGTCAACCGACGTTCGGCTTGCTCCGCGCCCCGCTCCTGGGCGTCGACCGGAAGGGCAATCTCAAAGAAGGCGAGCATCATCTCTTCCCAAGTCTGATCACCCCACCGCACAGTCGCGCTGGGATCGGGATTTGCCCGGTTGCGGGGAGAGTTGTCAAAAGTCGCCTCGCACAACAGACGGTCTCCTTTCCCCAGTGGAAGCGGTTCCGCCAAGAGGTAGGCGTGCTGCCAATTGAAATCGTAGCGGGGGACGTCCAGCAGGACTTGGTGGGCTGAGCGGTCGCGACTTTGTTCCAGTTCGACTCGAAATGACCTGCCCCGGACATGCATGTGGGGAGCAATCGCCAGCAGACGGCTCCCTTCGGGAAAATCGCCCCGCGCTGCCTGAACGGCATAGTCCTCAGCATACGGCGGAATTTCAAATTGTTGGTTGATTGCCACGAAAGTCAGGATCTCCTCTCGCACGGATTCGGCATCGGCGAAGATCAACCCGATTCGTGACAAGTCTTCCTGCGGCGTTCCCGTCGGAGTGTAGTGCATTTGGAAAATCAATTGCGAACCGGCGGGAACGAATCGAGCTTGCCCCTGCCCCAATTCGAAGGAGTCTTGACCCGGCACGTAGGCCGTTAACCACCCCAGGCCCTTTTGCTCTCGACCCTCCGGAGCACGGAAAAAGACGATCACATGATGCACGACCGATCGATTTCCGGGGATGACCTCCGCCCCCTGGATCCAGCGGTCTTCGGTAAAACCAGGATCGACGACAAAATATTGATACTCGACCGTCCCCTCGGCCGGCACCACGAACGGGCGGTCCCGCATGGGGACCACCAAGTCGGGCGTGCGGGAAAGTCGCCAACCCGTGGTGAATTCGGCCGGCGGAGGAAGTTGCTCGACGTCTCCTTGCGGTGCCCCCTCGGCCACCCAGTGGTACACCAGTTCCTTCTCTTCCTGAGTCATGAAGCGGGCGTTGGCAAATGTTCCATGTTCCGTGTTCGCATGCCAGGGA
>JBJHCD010000311.1:0-910 GCA_050485845.1 Pirellulaceae bacterium
GCCCTGCAGCGTTCTGTTTACTGGATTCAAGCAGCGGTTCTTGGACCAACAAGGTCTCGCTCGCCGCTACCCGTTGGACGACCTATTCGGGGAGAGAGCTTACAAGCGCGAAGACTTTCACCGCTATCTGGATCAGTAAGATAGCACGGCGTCCGAACTGCGGGAGTGGATGGAACAACTTCCCCAACCGGCGGTGATGTTCTGGAGACGCGTCGGCGTCGATCTCCCTCGCGTTCTCAAACCCGGGACGTTCCACGAATTGCTGGGTGAGGTTGATGCCCAAGTCCGAGAGGCGATGGGGAAGGAAGTGGCGGTCGTCGGCATGAAGGAAATTGTCTGCGAGGAGTACATTTCCTATCTGTTGCAGCAAGGCAAACGAGTCATGGTGGTGATCCGCGATCCGCGCGATGTCATCTGTTCGACCAATTTCGGCGCCGGTCGCCGTTTCACCGGAGACATCCGCCCTACCCTGTACACCCTGCGATGCTGGCGGAAAAGCGTGGCATTGACGCTTCTGGGAAGACGAAGTCCGAATTTCACCTGGTGCCGTTACGAGGACCTCGTGGCCCAACCGGCGGAAACACTACGTTCGATTTCGGAGTTTCTCGAGCTGGAACCGCTTCCCAGCCATGTCCTCGCACAGCCGCTGCGAGATCAAGAAGGAGGAATCTGGTCCGGGAACTCTTCTTTCTTCGACGAAACTCGAGTGCATGGAGAATCGGTGGGAAGGTATCGCGAAATGCTTCCCGCCGGCGTCGTGGAGTATATCGAGTCGTGTTGTCTTCCCGAGATGAAATGGCTGGGCTACGACCTGGATGGCGAGGGGGTTTTCTGCGAAGAGGTGATTGAACAGTTTGAGGACCCTTTTCCGATTACGCATCATCGTTTCGAAACCGATTACAGTTCGCTA
>JBJHCD010000311.1:920-6783 GCA_050485845.1 Pirellulaceae bacterium
GATCGAGCGTTACCAGTTGCTGCTGAGTCCCCCCGCCGAAGGACTTTCCACCCAAGAGCTGCGCGCCTGGTTCCTCGATCCGGTGGCCTACGAAACGCTGCGGGCGATTGCCACGCACACGCTCAGTCTGCACGTCGGGGAAGGGTAGATGGAATCCACCGATTGCCGCTACTCGGTCATCATCCCGTGCTATCGGAGTAGCCGGTCCCTGCGCGAGTTGATCAGCCGCTTGGACATGGTTTTGCGGCAGGAAGCCCCGCAGTTTGATTACGAAATCCTCCTGATTCATGATGCCTCGCCCGACGACACTTGGAAGGTGATTCAGGAACTGGCCTCGCAGTTCCCTCGCGTCCGTGGACTCGACTTGCTGTACAACGTGGGGCAATATCGAGCGACTCTCTGCGGCCTATCCGAAGCTCGGGGAGGGGTGTTGATTACGCTGGACGACGACTTGCAGCATCCTCCCGAGGAACTTCCAAAATTGCTTCGTGGTCTGGAGCAACATCCGGAATGGGACTGCGTGATGGGACGTTTTCCCCGCAAGCGACATTCTGGTTGGCGAAACCTGGGAAGTCGGCTCATGCGGTGGCTCAACGTCCAACTACTAGGTGCTCCTCCGGAAATCACTCCCAGCAGTTTTCGGGTCCTCCGCCGAGTGCTGGCCGAGGCGCTATGCGGCCACGGAACCGCTCATCCGATCCTCAGCCCGCTGATCTTTCGGACCACCCGCCGCATCGGCAACATTGACGTCGAGCATCACGAGCGTCCTCACGGCACCAGCAACTATCGATTTTGGCAATTGATCCGTATTCTGCTCGACAACGTCTTTACGGCCTCCACACTGCCGCTGCGTCTGATGAGTTGTCTCGGTTTTGTCGCGTCGATGGGCAGTCTCTTGCTGGCGGGTTACTATTTGGCGCGGTACTTCGCCTGGCGGACGGAAGTCAAGGGATTTACCACTCAGGTGCTGCTGATCATCTTCTTCGGAGGTTTGACGCTCTTCGCAATCGGCCTGGTCGGGGAGTATCTCTCTCGACTGATGGACGAGGTCCGGCGCCCCCCTCGCTATTGGATTCGCGAACGGACCGAGTCGCATCGGTTGGGATAGCGGCTACCGGATAGCGGTTGGCGGTTGGCGGTTGGCAGGCAGCGGTTGGCGGTTGGTCGTTAGGGAGCGTGGTGAGGTGGAGACTCTGGTTGCCAGAGCGAGATGGCGGGGGTTCGTAATGTGACTTGAAAACCTCGGTCTGGAAGGATGTCGATGAGCGGTTGCACGTCGGTCCAATAATCGTTGCGTTGCGGATGCGTATCAACCTCGGCGTGAACCTCGACCACGGCCGCCAGCTTTCCCCAGGGAATCTCTTCCGGCGAAACGGCTTGAAAGCGGTAGCCGAACTCGGAGACACTATGTCCCTCGAGCAAAAAATAAAGTTCCGTGCGATAGGGGGGGAGCACGTAAATGGTTTCTCCAGGCGGAAGGCGAGTGGAGACTTGCTGAACGGCTTCCATGACCCGCGGGTCCTCGTGCCACGGGGAGTCGCCGGCCTGAGGGACGGAACGCCGGAGGTTCCAGAGCAGGAGATTCAATCCATCTCGATCTCCGACGAAAACCGGAAACGTCACAGCCATCGCGACCAGCCAATGTGGAAGTAACGCTCTGCGAACCGGAAAGAAATACCACTTGGCAAGGGAGTGGCCGCACGTCAGCGTCACCAGGATCAGGCAAGGAATTCCCAGCAGTGCGTAATGGCCGTAGGGGCGACTTCGGAACTGAATGAGCGTGGCAAGTCCAGCCAGAAGGGCGAAGCTGGCCAGCCGCAACCAGGGGCGATCGAGTCGTCCGTTTCTCCAGGAATGGAAATACAAAGCCCCCCACCCTCCCAAGGAGAAGAGGGCGAACAAGGCGGCCGTTTCATCATGACGAACTTGGACGTAGAGATTCCAAAGCCACGTCCCTTCCCGAGCATACGCGGTGGCCAGCTGGCCACCTTGCAGCAGCGGGAGCATTCCCCTTCCTTCCGCCAAAATTCCAATCAGAAGGGTTCCGACGGCGACCAACGGGACGAGGGTCAGCTGCCGGATGTCGTGCCTACGGTCC
This sequence comes from Pirellulaceae bacterium, assembly GCA_050485845.1. GTDB lineage: Bacteria > Planctomycetota > Planctomycetia > Pirellulales > Pirellulaceae > JBJHCD01. The sequence goes on from JBJHCD010000311.1 coordinate 3,019, forward strand.
GGTGGGGTCCCGGGACGTTCCACAAGCCAGGCGATTGCGCCGAGGGTCAGCAGGCCCGCTTGCTGTTTCGCATAAGCCGTCAGCCCGAAGGCGATTCCCAGCCCGATCGCTTTCTTCCAGCCTTCCGGTCCACGCAACGTCGTTCCCTGCCAGATGGCCAAACCAACCAACCAGGGAAGCGTGGCCAGGGGCTCCGTTACCCCGGCAAAGCCCTCGAACCGAGAGGCCAGTAGCAAATACCAGAAGCCGGCCACGGCTCCCAGCGGAATACTTCGACAGGCCCGATGCACGATCCAACCCAGAACCAGACTGTTGGCGACAACCAACAGGACCGCACTGGCCTGTAGCCCCAATAGTGAGCCGCCCGTGGCCAGCCAAGCGGCCCGCCAGAAAGCATAAACTCCGGGAAAATAGGAATAGGCTCGTGGCGAGAAAGCCTCGGGCCGCAGCAGCATGTCCCGGGCATTGCAGACGTAGTAGTAAAAGTCGACCCCTCCGACCTGTGGAGTGATCGCCAGCAGGTACTGAATGGTGGCGACCATCGCCACGGCCATTCCTCCCCCCATCACGGCTCGATGAATCGAGCGTCGCTGATCCGCGTGGAAGGCGACTCCAGATCGAGCCAGCTGCCGATTCCGCGCTATCTCGCGATTCTGTGCCGTTTGCCGATCCCGCGAGTCCTCGCCAAGGCCTTCGCTGAAGCTTTCGTCAGAGGGTTCGTCCGAGGGTTCGTCCGAGGGTTCGTCCGAGGGTTCGACTGGCGGTTCGTCCAAGGCTTTCTCTGGGGCTGCTTCTGGGTCCGTGTCTGGGACCGGCACGTATTCCGGCGCCAAATGACGGTCCCCCCAGGCGTACAGCCAGCCTAGGAGGCTCAGCACAGTCAGCCAGGTTCGCAAGGGGAAGCTATGCGGTGCATCCACCCAGGGCCAAGCAGCCAGGGCGGCGATGGCACAGAGGAGCCATCCGATCCCGCTCCAGCCGATGACGCCGGCCAAGCGGATTCCCGATTTCCGGCATGCCCAATTCGTGCTCACCTGATGGCAAGCGGATCCGAGGCTCCCGCAGAGGAGGACCAGCCAGAGGATGGCGAGGATTGGGCGAGGCGTTTCGGCCCATCCGGTTTGAAACGTGAGGCAGCCGACGAAGACTCCTCCTGCCAGTCCCAGACAGAACAGGCGACGGCGTTGAGACGGAGTCATGGGCAGCTCGGAGCCGAAGAGGGGCTTTGAATGTTGTGGTCCACTAGATTAGCAAGTGCATACTACGACAGAAGTTCGGGCAATGCGAACAGTTGACACTCGTTCGGGGATTCGAATAGGATAAGGGAAAGCTGGCCAAGTCCACACGGGGGCGTTCTTCCCTTCGGCGTGGACCGAGATCCCCTTTTCCGCCGCCGAGAGACGCATGATACCAAACCCGACTTTTTCTCGCCGACTTTTCCCGCGATCGGCCTGCTTGCGCGCCATCGGTGTTGTGACGCTGGTCACATTCGCTGGGATAGTAGGATCCGGCGTTTTCTCGGCCCCCCCCGCTGCTGCTTACACTCCGGAGTCACCCGAAGTGCAGGCGATGATTGAAAAGGGAGTCAGCTTTTTGGAAAAGGGGGTTGGCCTGGATCAGTTCGGGAATGTACTGGGTGGGAAATGTTTGGCCGCCTTGGCCTGTTACAAACATCGAGGGGATGCGAATCATCCCCTGGTCCAGGAAGCGATCAAGGCTTGCCGCGAGTCCATGGAAGGAGGCCCTGGCGGTTTCACCCATGACTTCAACTACAGTCTGGGCATTGCGGTCATTTTTCTCTGTGAACTCAATCCACAAGAACTCAGTACGGAAATCGATTTCTTCCTGGGACAACTCCAATCCCGGCAACGTTCGGATGGATCCTGGAGTTATCCGAACCATGAGACGGGGGACACATCGCAGACTCAATATGGCGTGCTGAGCGCCTGGATTGCCAGCAAACAGGGATTTCACGTCCCGAGAGATTCCGTCGAAGCCTTCACTGACTGGCTGGTACGGACGCAGGATCCCAGTGGCGCTTTCGCCTATCAGGCTCGAGATCCCGGCCGTGGGAACAGCCGCATTCGACAAGATACCGGGCAGGAGGGCTTGCGACTCTCCATGTCACCCGCCGCACTCGGTAGTCTCTATATTGCGGCCGACATGCTGGGCATCGATCTCAAACGAAATCGTGCCGAGGAGCAGCAGGAGATTTTCGCCAAAGTTCCGACTCCCGAGGCGAACGTGGGAGTGGACGTGGGAAGGCTGCGTCGAGCCTTGGCGGACGGGAATGATTACTTTCGTCGCAATTTTCGTATCGATTTACCCCGAAACGAGTTCTACTATCTTTACTCGATCGAACGCTACGAGACGTTTCGCGAATTTGCCGAAGGGCGTGAGATTGCCGAACCAGATTGGTATAACGCCGGCGTCGATTACCTCAGCGGGAAACAGTCGAGTGACGGTGGCTGGAATGGGACTCGAGGACCGGTCATCAGCACGGCGTTCGCCACGCTCTTTCTGCTCCGGAGCACTCGACAGACGGTCGAACTGGTCTCCGATGGCGCGCTGGTCGGAGGTCGCTTGCTTCCCTCGGACTTGACCAAGGTGAAGTTGGTCGACGGCCAAGTGATCGGCAATCAACCCCGGACCGATATCGGAAGTCTGATGGAACTGGTTGAGAGTGGCGAGTCGTTGGATACCGATACGATGTTGGCCCAATTGGCCGGTGTTCGATTCGGAGACGATGGCGAGAAGAAGGATGAACAGTTGGAGCGGCTGAAGCAGATGGTATCGGGCCGCAATTATCAAGCTCGACTCCTGGCCGTGCGAGCCCTATCGGATTCAGGCGACTTGGAGAATGCCCCCGTCTTGATTTACGCCTTGGGAGATGGCGATCCTCGCGTGGTCCGTGAAGCGCATAATGGCCTCCGGCTTCTCAGCCGCCGACTTTCCGTGCGCCAGTTGCCCGCCGACCCGACACCGGCACAAAAACGGTCGGCACAAGACAATTGGTACCAGTGGCTGCAAGGAATTCGCCCCGATATCGAGGTACCGGCGGACGCCTTCCTCCCCGTGTCGGCGCGTGATGAGTCGTGATGGGCTGACGCACGTCGCACGCACCGGACTGTTCGTCGCCTTTGCCGGCGCCGCCTGCCGCTTCGTATCGCTCGGCAAGGAATTGCTGGTCGCCTTCCTGCTCGGCGCGGGTGTTGCCACGGATGGATACGCGCTGCTCATGCTGCTCCCTTCGTTCGCCATGGCCCTGCTGGTCCATTCGGCGCGAAGTGCCTTTCTGACTCAGTTCGCTCGTTATGCCGATCAGAGCCGGCAGGAAGGGGAGAGATTCGCCAACCGGTTTCTTTGCGAACTGACCGCGCTGGCGGTTCTGATCATGGCCCTCCTGATCGGACCACTCCAATGGGCCTGGCCATGGCTCTTTCCCCACGCAGCCCCGGAATTGGTGGAAACCTCCCGGCAACTCCTTCCCGTTGCGGGACTGCTGGTGGTGCTGGTGACTCTCGGTGCCGCCCTCTCGGCTATCCTCAACGCTCGTGGTTCGTTCACGGCCCCTCAATGGACCGCACTGCTCCCCACGCTGACGATCGTGGCGGGACTGCTCATCTGGCAACAGAAGTCCGACGCCGCCACGCTCCTGATCAGCATGCTCGCCGGAGTCGGCCTGCAGACGATCGTGCTGTTCCGGCTGACTCGCCAAAGTGGCCATGCCTTCCAGTGGCGATTGGGATTCGGCCAGTCGCAAAG
>JBJHCD010000312.1:0-6749 GCA_050485845.1 Pirellulaceae bacterium
TGTTACCTATTTGGCCATCCGCACCGGCGTACGGCTCTGGTTGGACAATGTCGCCTGATTCGTTTCCGGAGGGAGAGGAAATCTGGTCACTCTGGTCTTGGCTGACAAAAACATGTCGGACAAAAATATGTTTCTGTCCTACATTTTTTTGTCAGCTCAAGACGAATGCCTCGCGGTTCCCCCTGAGGTTCGTTGTAAGTTCGTCCCTCGACCCTGTCACGAACGGGCCAGCCTTGTCGAACGCGCGGCCCTGGTTGGTGTTGGCGGACTTTCTGGAAGCGGTTGACTTCGATGGGGAACCGCGAAGGAACGCTGATAAACGCTAATGAACACTGATGGGGAAAATCGGCCAACCCTATTGCCGGGAGGAACTACCTACTGGTCGCCGATGAGCGAGAGGTTGGCAAGGCTCGCCGTGATTGCGACGTTCGCTCCATGCAGGCTCTCATTAGCGTCCCTGAGTGTTCATCAGCGGTGCCGTTGCCGAGTTCACTTCCCCGCTGGGCGTGCATGCTGTCCTAGGGCGCGAGCAGCATGGAGTGAACCAGTCGCCTTCCGCGCACAATCAATTGAATCCTAGCCGCAATCCTCGATCTTTGCTGACAAAAAGATGTCGGACAAAAATATTTTTCTGTCCTACATTTTTTTGTCAGCTCAAGACGAACGCCGCGCGGTTCCCCCTGAGGTTTGTTGTGAGTTCGTCCCTCGATCCCGCCACGAGCTGATGCCTTGTCGAACTCGCGGCCCTGGTTGTTGTTGGCGGACTTTCTGGAAGCGGTTGACGTCAATGGGGGCCGCAGCGGCTTCACCGGCCGGGATCTGGAGGGACACATCTGGAACTTCAGCACCTACGATCCGTGGAAAATGGATTCCTAAGTGGACGTTTTCTCCTCCGGCGTGGTACCTTATCCCCATACTCGTATTGTTCGCAAAATGATCCCTGGAGTTGGCGGAGCACAAATGGATCCCATGGAGCCTCAAGCGACGGGAATGGAGACGGCGGCTTCCGGCCCAATGGGTTTCCGAGCCCAACGACGGCCCCTGGTCATCGCCGTGCTGACGCTGGTCATGGTGGGCGTGGTCTGGGGAGCCTATCTATGCTTGGCTCCCTTGCCGCGGGTTCCGCAGGGAATCTTGACGGCCACCTCGGATGACGGTGATCCGTCGGCCTATCGGCAAGAGGGAGCTCTCTCGGACGCCCCGACCGTGTCCGGCACCGCCACAAAGCTCGTGTCCCAGCGAAACGTGACAGCGGTCAGTTCCCGGTCCACTTCCGGTGGCGCCCAACTGCTCGACGCCACAATCACGATCTTCAATCTCGACAACGATCTGGTAATGCGGCGGGTCGGATTGGCGGTTTTCGAGCAACTACGAGATCAGCGGCGTTTTCAGCAGGTGCGGTACGTGCCGGCGGGAGACCAACTTCCGGTCGCCGAGCGGCTACCGGATCTGTTCGTGATTCTCGACAAGGCGAACTGGAAGGAAACAGTTGTCCCGAGTGGCAGAAGGTTTCAGGGAAAGGTCATCGTTCGGGCAAGCGATCAATACCAAAGCTCAAATAACGTCTACCACAGTTCCAGTTCTCCACCTCGAGTTCAGTTTCGTTGGCATGCGGAAATCGACTACTCCGCTCGCCAAACGGGCGTCGAAACGTCGGGGGCCCGTTACGAGGCCGTCAGTCGGGATCTGGGCCAGGAAATTACCAAACAGCTAACGAAACAGCTGGACGACTTAAGAAAGAAACACAAGAGCGCAAGCCATATTCCCGATCCATTCTATCCTCAGTACGTCCCCCCTCCCGAATTCGATTTCCTGGAGAGGCTTGGGGCCCGAAAGCTGGTGGACGGCTCCCAATTCATGCTCCCGACCGTGACGCTCTGGCAAACTTCCGGCGAGCGAACACCGGCTGAAGTGACCGCTGCGGTTCGCCGTGGGCTGGTCGATCAAGGCTGGCCGGATGGAGATCGTGATGGCGGACATTCAGAACGGTATCTGCGATCCGTCAAGGGGAGCGAAGTCGTGACCGTGTTCGCGAACGACGGTCTTTTCGTGGTCGCGGATGACCAACGCGATGCTCCCCGTCCGATGATGATCCAATATGTCCGCGATCTCCCGGCCAGTGAGCTGGATGCCGCGGTGGAAGCAATGTTCTCGGAGGAGAATCCACCCGAAACGACACTGCTGATGTTTCAACAATTCTGGTACCGTCATCAGGACCTTGTCGAAGCCCACTTTGAAAAGTTTCCGCCCCTCCAGTCGGACAGTTGGCTGCAACTTGCGCGATTTCGACAAAACTCGCGTCCCGAGGAGGCTCGCCAAGCCCTGCGTCGGGCGCATGCCCTGCGGCAGATCGTGGAGCAAGAAGCTCCCGATACGTCGATGCGCCAGTTGGCGGAGGAATTGGGCATGGAATCGCTCTCCACGACGATTTCCCCCGAATTGATCAACGTCCTCGGTTTCCATGAGCTGGATCAGCCGAGCGAAATGGTGCTCGCGGCGCGAATCGACGAACCGGTTGTGTTCTGGTTGGGGGGGGAGTCCGAGGAACAGGTGTGGTTGATACTGACCCCATTGCTCGGGCCTGCTCGGACAGTCGATCCCAGATTGAGGATTCAGGTACTGAAGCTGACTGAGGGAAGCCGGAGTCTTTCGGAGCATGAAAGTGGAAGCCATCGGCAGACGGGGATTTCCGCGTATACCTCGTCGTCAGGCCAGCGCGTGGAGGTTGCGTTCACGTTGAGCGACGATAAACGGTCTGTCGAGCTAACAATCCGCCGCATGGACCCGGCCAGTCCAAGCGAAGAAGAGGCGGAACTCTAGGTGAATACGTATTGGCCCGACCCATCGTACTCGTACTCAGTGAAACGGTACTCCTACTCGAAACTCGAAGACATGGCTTGAAAACATCAATTGAGTACGCAAGAGTTGCTTCGAAGAGTATTTCGCGGGATTAGCTGACGGGCGAGTTGAGGTAGTGTCGCAACTTCCCACGCAGCACGCAGTACCAGACGGCGATCGCAGCCCCGAGGAAATGGACCGTCAGCAGCCGACTTACGACCACTTCAAAACGGGCGTCGGACGAACCGTCCGCCGCCAACAGAGACGCCGCGAAAAGAAACAGTGCCGGCCGACCACACCGAATCGCAAGTGCGAGTGCCATGAGCATTAAAAAGACGGCGGCGGAGATTCCGACTTGGCTGAAGAATGCGGCGAGAATCGCGGTCATGGCGAAGAACTCCAGTAGAGCCGCCAGAGAAAACCGCATTTGCTTGTGGTGATCGAAAAAATGGCGTACGAAGGCCATGTGCCGATGATCTCCAGACGGAACAGGTGGCCACGGGATTCGAAACGCACACGTAAAACCGCAGTTAGCGCGGGGAGCATAACCGATGGCGGATGAGGCGGAAACGAGGCCGACGTTGGCGTGCAGCAATCGAACGTCCCCAGTTTATCTGATTCGGCTTTGGTTTGGTGTTTCCGAGCCCGTGGGGCGAGCGGCCTATGCTTTTTCCGGATTCGGCTTGATGCTGTTCAAGTACGGTGCGGAAACACTCCTCGTCTGGACTCATACCGGGGCGGTTTTCATGCCCTGGGAATTTCTGAATCCGCTCCTGAGCATGCGAACGCAAATCCTCCAGTCGGCTCCCCACTGGGTTGCATGGAGTCTGTTTGTCTGGTCGCTGCCATTCTTGTGGATTGCTATCTCCATGAGCGTTCGCCGAGCGGCGGATGGAGGAAAGTCGCCTTGGTTGGGACTGCTCGTATTGGTCCCGCTGATCAATTTGGTCTTCATGATCGTCCTCTGCTTCATGCCCCGTCCCCCCCATGGTGGATGGTCGCGGTCTGGGGCTTCGGCGCGGTCTCCCGAACATAGCCAAGTGACGGAGGACGATGAGGCCCTGAGTGCCGCGATGTCGCTCGGGAAAAGCCTGATGTTCGGCGCGGGCATGTTGGTAATCAGCGTCTACTTTCTCGAGTCCTACGGGGCCGCACTTTTTATGGGAACCCCCTTGTTGATGGGAGCGATGGCTGCACACGACTTCAATCAAACTCATTCACGCAGCTACGCCGCGTCGGTAGGGTTGGGATTGGCGACGGTGTCCTTCGCAGGAGTGGCGCTCCTGCTGTTTGCGCTCGAGGGGCTGATCTGCATCGTGATGGCCACACCCCTGGTGTTACCGCTGGGAATCCTGGGCGGTGTATTGGGCAAGACGATTGCGGATTACTCGAGGCGCGCGCCGCGGGAACTGCTGGCCACCATCATGTTGCTTCCGGGACTTGCCTGGGTCGAATCCTCGTTCGTCGAACCGGTTGAATTCGAGGTGATGTCCGCCGTGGAGATTGAAGCATCGGCGGATACCGTTTGGCGTTCAGTCTTGGACTTTCCCGACCTGCCGCCGCCCACGGAGTGGTATTTCCGCTGGGGGATTGCATGTCCGGAGCGGGCAAGGATTGAAGGTGAGGGGATCGGAGCGGTCCGTTATTGCGAATTCAGCACGGGGACGTTCGTGGAGCCCATTACCGCTTGGGAGCCCACTCGACGATTGGCCTTCGACGTGACCGACCAGCCCGCTCCGATGTTCGAACTAAGTCCCTATCGGCACGTTCACCCACCACACCTCGACGGCTATCTACGAAGCAACCGAGGTGAATTTCGGCTGATTGCCCTGGCCGATGGACGAACGCGTCTTGAGGGTCGAACCTGGTACGAATTCGAGATGTTTCCTCAGGCCTACTGGACGCTCTGGTCCAACGCGATCATTCATCGCATCCACAATCGAGTTCTCCTGCATGTGAAACGGCTCTGCGAACGTGATCAAAGCCGGTGACTCACCGATCGAGGTGACATGGCCCCCAGGAGCCATGTGCCGTGGTAGAAAATCAACTTGACGGACTTTACCAATGCGAGTTGATTTCCGGTCTGCCGAGCCCAAGCATACCTTTTGGTCGTGGAACCCGTGCATCGGCTTGTCGGGCGGAGAATCCAGTCACCAAGGTATCCAGTCACCAAGGAATCCAAGGGCTCCGGGGGAAATACGTTCCTTGCATGACACTCTCGTCTAGCCCGGCAACCAAGCGGGGCGACTACCATGGTTGATGAACTCATCCCCCTGCAAACGTAGCGGGGGAGCATTACTCGGATGGGGCACGTTCTGAAGAAAGCGGTCAATCACGAATGGAGTTCCCTCGGGAAAATCTCGATAGTCCCGAGAGTTGACTCCCAGCAAATTGAGCGCGACAACATCGTCGGGCATCGTTTCATGAGCTCGGTGATTCGTCTGATGAGCGCTCTGATGCCACGGGACCAGATTGTTATCCACATCTCCTCCCCCCACACTTCCCGTCGTCGCACGCAGCCAGAGCGGAATCACGTGGTGTGCTTGGTAGTCGGCGACTTCTCCCGACATGGGGATCTCGGGAAACTCTTGCGTTCGTTCAACACCCGGATCCGGATTCTGAACGCGTCTCCATGCTCCTTGCCCTCGATTGGCTCCGGGATAATATCGGTAGCCGCGCTCCCAGAGAAATTGGAACCCGGCTTGATTGAGTTGAAAAGCTGCGCGGTCCGTGATCTCGGTTTGAACCGTGTCGCGGAGGGCGAAACTGGACTGTCGCAGTTCCTCGGAGCTCTCCTTGTATTCGTCATTGTCCTGGTACCGTTCCCACGACTCGTCGCGCGAACGCGACACGACATTTCCCTGACTTCGGGAGAACTGATCGGCGGCGGGGGTCTGCGAGGCGGGAGCCGAGTACTTCTTGATCAGTCGAGCGAACCAGTCTTGTCGGCCTTCGTCGGCTCGATCCCCCTTGCCATACCTCAGTAAAGTCATGTTCAAGTGAATCAGCTTCTGGCCCGCCGCATTGTAGTGAGCAAGGTGGTCATATGCGGGAAAGTGCATGCGGATTGGCCCACGGTCGAGGAACTTATCCTGGGTCTCGTCATACAACTTCCTGACCGCGTTGCTCGTAATCTGTTTCTTGTCAAGCAGCTGATCCAACCGCCGCTTCAAATCCGGCATCGCCGAAAAATCGAAGTCGCGAATCAATTGTCGGAAAACGTCCTCGTCAAATGTTGTCTTCAAACTCGCCGTTCGCGGACCTACTCCCTCCGCTTCTGTAGCGATCGAGCCGGTACCCGCCTGCTGTGTGACTCGTGATATGCAAGCCGAACGTTCTTTGAGTTCGATCGGTTCCAGCTGTTCGTCCCATTCGACAGCGCGAGCCACCTGCTCGGCCTGCTGCTCGGGTTCATCGCTCGGGTGACTTACCTGCCGCGCATTGTCGCGGCTTGCTTGCGCGGTATGGGTCAGCTCGTGTGCCAGGAGCGCATCGTCCGCGATCGAGTGAGACGCTCCAAGATAGATGTCCTGGTCGACCGTGGCCGCTTCCGCTCCGAGCTGCCGAGTCATCTCCCGGGCAGGTTCATCACTGTGCACGCGAACGGAGGACAAGTCGGTACCGAGAACTTCTTCCATCTTCGCTCGCTTGCCGGGAGGCAACGGTTGTCCGGGACGATTTGGACGGTCTCGTGCCCAGCCATCGGATTTCTCACCGAACGCTCGTTCCACCAATTCCGACAGCAATTGGGTGTCGTCCGGGGCCGTGCTCTTCTTCCTGCGACGCGCGGAAAGAAACCCTTCCAGGTTGTCGAAAAGATAAACCACATAGGTCTCATCGGGAGTTCGCAATTCGGGTGGTTTCGAGAGGGCATCCGGAGCCATGATGTCACCGATGGTGGGTCTCAAGCC
>JBJHCD010000313.1:0-6720 GCA_050485845.1 Pirellulaceae bacterium
GCACAAGCCCGAGTTTTACCAGCGAGCACTCGCCATGGAACCGGCCTTGCAGCAAGAGGCGGGTGAGCAGTTGGAGCGAAATGTCCTCGAACTGCACAACCAGTTTCGCAAGCCGGGGACCTGGGAAGCGACATTTACCGACGAGCAATTGAATGGTTGGCTGTCCCGTGATTTGGAATCCAAGTTTCCCGAGTTACTTCCGGATGGGGTCTCCGCCCCGAGAATCGCCTTGGAACCGCAACAGGTGAGGATCGCCTGCCGGTATGAAGCCCCCAAATTAAATACGGTCGTCTCGCTCGCCCTCGAGATTCACTTGACGGACGAACCGAATGTCGTTGCCATTCGGGTACGGAAAGCTCGGGCGGGAGCCTTGCCACTGCCGCTCAAGGGATTTCTGGACCGCATTGCCGACGTGGCCCGGCAATCGGGGCTGGTCCTCCGTTGGGCTCAGGAAGAGGGAGACCCGGTGGCGCTGTTCAAGATTCCTTCGGATCATGAAGATTACATCGCTGACGGCATCTTTCTGGAGACGTTGGAACTTCGGGATGGCGAGATTCACCTGGCGGGCCGCAGTGGGGACGAGCGGGAGATTCATCGCACGGCGATGTTGCCCGTGAAGGAGACCTTCCAGAACTGATCGTCCCCCGACGGAGGCTGCAGAGTCAGTTCGCCCTGGAGCCGATTCCCCACCAGCCGGAGCTGAAAGGGATCAGGTCGCTCTCGTTGGCCATCCGCGGGTACGTCGGCGGATTGGTCGTGACCCGATTGACGGTTCGTTGTCGCCAGCTGACAACGAGCCAGCTTGTCTCTCTCTCCATCGACCATGCAGTAATCGCCGGCGTCCCAGCGCGTGACCGACCCTCGTCCTTCGGTAAGCGGCCCTTCGTAGTCCAGATAGCGTCGCCGATGTGGGGCGAGAGGCCGAGCCGACAGGAGTTGGCCGGAAGCCGGGAGATTTTCTAGTTCCCAAGTCAGCAGAAGATGGTCGCGATCCCATTCCACCAGCAAGTCCCAATGCGACGCCCGTGACTGCTCGGGCGGGACCTCGTGCCGCAGGATCACATATCGCAGCCACCTGTCACTCATTGAGGCAAGACATCCACTTCACGAATGACCTCGATCGGTTCGCTGGTCCGCACACTCTCCACGCGTACGCGAATCGTCACACGGCCCGCCTGCGTCGGCAGTAGTTCAATTTCCATCGGGGGGCGGAGGCCTTCGCGAGGTCGTAGTTCGGCAATCGGATCCCAGCGGACTTCCCTCCCCACGATGCGGTGCCGGACGGTCGTGCCGGCCACGCGATCGATATTCACGTTTTCCGGGATCAGCGCCGTCACGGTGATATTGCGGTCGGAGACATCGCGATCATTGATGACGTTGATCAGAATCCGGATCGGCTGGTTCCAGGCAACCGGATTATCGAGCGCCACGGCGGTCACTCGCAATTCACCCGTTGCGGGGCGATCGGGACGGTCGGGAGTCAACGGTCCGTTCAGGGACGGACGATCGGGTTCATCCGCCGGAGGGGCGGGGCGTCCTTCGATGGCCGTTTCCGACTCTGCTTGTCCACGAACTCCTTGTTCGGTGCTGACAGTGACTTGACTGGTGGCTTGTGCGTTGGGGGCGACCGCAAGGCATTCGACTTCGCGGACCGTCGTCTCGCCCGGCTGCAGTTCTCGAAGTGTCCAGGCGACCGCCTGCCCGGCTTCCGTGGGGACGCCACCCTCGGTGGCATTCGTGGGACGGAGGGCGTTGTCGTACCGATCGACGATCCGCAGATTGGTGGCGGGAGCTTCGCCCGTATTGCGAATCTCGGTGAGGAATATCCCTGACTCCCCTTCACGTAACTGTTCCGGGCCTGATTTGCGAACCTCCAACCGAGGAAGTCGGGCCGGCTGCTCGGGCGTTCTCCCCACGACGCATCGCTGCACGGAACTTCGATGTCCACCATCCGCCGAGACGACCAAGGTGTGGCAGTGGCGTCCCGGTGCCGTGACGACGAAGGAAACGGCCAGATCCCTGACACGCTCGCCTGGTTGGAGCGTGCCGACCAGTCGCTCGATCGGACTGGATTGCCCCTCGGTGTGCCGCAAGCCTGAATCGAAACGGTCTGTTAAAGCGACGTTCGTCAAGGGTGAGGATCCCGTGTTCTGAATCTCGATCCGGTAGGTCACTGTTTCTCCCACTTCCGCCGTTTCCGGGCCGACCATTTGAACAGAAAGCGTGGAGGTGAAGACGCGAGTCCGAGCGCAGCTTTCCGCTTCAAGATCGCCATCGGCCCTCACGCGGAAACAGTATCGCACGTCGCCATTCTGTCGAGCCCGACGATTGACTTCAACCAACCGTGTTTCACGAGGCCCGAGGTTCCCCAGACTCCACTGTACAAAGTCTCCCATCGGTTGCCCGCTGGGGGAACTGTTCAGGTACTCGAGCGTCGGAGGAGCCACGTCCCGCATCACGACGTTCCTGGCTGGGAGATCACCCGGATTGTGCACTTCCACTCGATAGGTGATCACTTCATCCAAGCCGGCATTGGCCGGACCTTGCACTCGAACGGCCAGGTCGGCGGCACTCCAGGTGACCGTGGTCGTCCCCTGGCCGATCACCATCCGCTCGGGTTCCCCGCTCTGCTCGCCAGGACGAACGATCTGAATGGCGATCCGAGTTGTCCCGGGTGACGCCCCTTGCGGAATCAACTCGACGCTCGCATCTCCTCGCGAGTCGACGGGGACATCGATGATTGTTTCTCCATTGGGACCGAATGCGGCGGGAGGTCCGTCGAGAATCTCGTATCGTACTTCCCATCCTCGGGCCACCGCGCCGGAAGTTCGAGTGACTCGAGTCCGCAGCGTGTGCGATTCTCCCGCCGAGACGATCGCCGGACCGGGCAGTCTCCATTGGGCATCGACCCAGTGGATGGTCGCCGTTTGGCGGCGGAGATCCCAGGCCTGGGCATTGGGTGCCCACACCGTGATGTGACTGAGCCCTTCCGAGGGAGAGGTGACGCTGACCCAACTTTGACCTCGGCGCACGGTAAAGTCGTCATTGGTTTGGATCGTGCCTCGAGTGAAGGTTGCCGTTTTGGAGGCAGTCAATCCCACGGCGTAGTTGCTGGACAACTTCTTCGAACCCCGATTGAACATCAATGGGGCGAGCCCGTAGCCCGGTTCCCCCACGTCGACGAGGTTTCCCACGCTCTCTTGGGAGAGGATAAACTCAAGTGGCTCCTTGACGACATAAAATCCATCCGGGTCGCATAGTCCGGCCGTGACGACCACTTCGCTGCCGACCGGCGCCACGACTCGAGCGGGCGACAGGATCAACCGGCCATATTTCACCCCGGCCTTGGGGCCGTCGTGAATGGTCCGTCCCGGCGGCCCCTTGGCCGCGGGACGAATCGGATGGCAGGAATCATCCGGACTTCCTGGTGGTGGATTCCCCTCCTGGTCGCAGCGTGGTGGTTCTCGAGGCGCCGAGAAGGCCGGCTTGGGAAGGCCGGGGAGGCAAGAGGCACAGTCACCCAGCGTGGGCCAAGACCCAGGAATAGCGGGCGGAGGCAGCGGCGTCCTTACTCCCACCCCAGGGTCCCGATGCTTCTCGGCCAATTCCTCAAAGCACTCCGACAAGTCCGGACCCACCAGGGTTGTGGAGGCCGGAGCAGGCAGAAAGATCCGCTCCCCCGTGGGATCGATGGCTGGAATTCTCAAGGGAGCACATCCGGGAGCACCGCTCGCGCCGATCGCCAGGAGCAGAGTGAGGCGCGCTGCGAGGGAGAAGGGAAGACGAAGCTTCTTCCTGATCGTCTCCATGCTGCTTCCCATGTTCCACGCCCCAAGTTGGTCGACATCGATTCTGTTCAACTCTTGGAAAACGTAGCACGCGTTCTGGCAACATGTGGCGTTTTTGCCTCAAGGGATGTACGGGAAAAACAACAACACTGGAGGTTTTTCAGCGATTATGCGGTTTATGCGTGTTGCGACTCACATCTTTCCACTTGCGTCGAGCTATACTTCGGGAAGGTAGGCGTCCCAGGTTGTGCGGTGAACCTGGATCCCCAGCCGATCCAGTTCTCGATACAGTGTCTCCGGTTCCACGGAACCCCAGGAAGTCCCGATTTCATGATTGTCGAGCGGCAAAGGGGAGTATTGGCCGGTGAGATAACGGAGGGCCTTCCGAGCCAACCGCCGCGCGCGACCTGGCGTATCAGGCAGCAGCAGCGTCAACGTCTTGTCCGGCGCCTCGACAACGACCAGTTGCCGGAAGGGGCACCGACGAGTCGCTCCCCCACGCAGCCATGGAAACTTTCGCAGTTCCAAATCTCGCCGGCTCAGCGCCAGCTGAAATGAGGGGCCCTCCGGCCAGCAAGCCTCAAACAGTATTTCATCTCCCTGCACCGCCATCGAACGAAGCACGGTCATCACCATGTTACTTATTCTCCACCTACTCGTTCCGACAAAAAGTCACTCCAGGCAATTTCATCCACCAGGTAACCCAATTTTCGCAAGAGATCAGCGATCTCCCGCCGACCAAACGAGCCGAAAACCGAGCCGATCTCCATCGCTTGCGGCAACCTTCCCGGCGCCGTCCCAGGACAACGAATCGCGTTTGATGAGTCATCCAGCGACAAGGAACGAGGCGGAACAACTCGCGTCGGCAGGTCAAATGTCCCATATCCCCAGATCGTAAAGACTTTGTCCGAGACATGGGAAATCAGAATTCGGTCCACTTTCTCGCGTGGGATATGACGGACGACTTCAAGAGCCACAAAGAGCCGCAGGTGATCGTCCCCAATCGTCCAGTCCCAAAGTTCCCCAGGCGGATTCCAGCTGATCAGTCGCAGCACCCCCTCCGGACAGGGCGTGGCCAGGGGAGGCGGTAATGGCTCGACCATCCTCCCCTCCCCGTCCCCGGAAGGAAGTGGTCTCTCACGCCAGTCATATTTCTGAATCACCAGCATCTCGGCCTACTCCATTCTTGTCTCGCGCTTTTCGGAAACGTGCCTCTACCGCTGGGAATCGGCCAGCAGTTCCTCCCAGGAACACTGCTGAACCTGATATCCCAATCGATTCAAACCAGCCGTCATTCTTTCCAGGGGAACGGTACCGAACACCGTTCCCAATTCCATGTTCCCGACCGGAATCCGAAAGGAAGCGTCGGACGAGGAAGTTGCCTCACTCCCTTTCCCGCTCAGAACCTTCTGTTGGCCACGAGGTGGGCGAACACGAGTTGGAATCGCCCGAGTTGCTCGCAGCCAAACCGTAAAGACCTGGGGCGAGTTACCGGAAATGAGGAACTTCTCGATGGACTCCGATGGCACGACGATCTTTTTCAGGGGAAAGCTCAAACTGCGGATGTGCTGATGACAAATCACCCAGGCGATTTCATGGCCCCTGAGATCACGTCCCGTGATGCTGAGCATATCCGAGTCTGGCAACTGGGGAATCGCAGAGGATTCTGCCCGCTCCCCGTCCTTCGCCGGCATGGGCTCCAGAAACAACGCACGTTGAAAATGACAGCGCTGAATCACGATCATCGTCTCATGTCCCTCCACTCCCCTTCACCGGGCCTGAATCTCTCTGCGCCCGAGCACTCGCCAACCAGAGACCAAGCAGATGCCAACCAGAGACCAAGCAGATGCCAACCAGACACCAAGCAGATGCCAACCAGACATCCCAACTCATTCCCAGCCATTCCCGCTGCATTCCGATATGTTTCCGCCGCGGGTGACTGATAACTTAAAGCCCCATTTTCCAGCGTCCAGTCAAAAAGTCTCTCGGTACTTCAGAATCCTGAAAATAGTGTGGTGGGTGTGACAGACCGATGACGCCGGCCGGTCTCATGGACGAAAGTTCGCGGCATGGTCCACAACTAGCCCAAGGTCTTCTTGAGCCAAAGCGTGGCATACATCAAAGGTGGGTACGGAACGGGAATGAAGGTCTTCACACCCGCTTCCTTCAGGACCTGGCGAGCGAACGTGGCACACTGGCTGGCGGCGTGGTAACGTACCAACCCGGACCGAGCGTCTTCCTGAATCTGCTCCACCAAACGCCGAGCTTGCTGGAACTGAGCCTCGGTGACTCGGTAACGCTGAATCAACGTCCCCGCGCTCTGCACCAGTTCCGTCTTTTCCGGAATCACAGCGGCCACCAAGCCTCCCTGGCTCCCCAGCAGTTGCTTCAGATGCTCGGGACTCAACAAATCGAATCCATCTCGTGGGTAGAATCCATGGGCCAAGGTTTCGCCGAGCGGCCGGTCGAAAGTGATGAAGGCATGGCCGATCGGGTCCATCTTGCCGTCCAAGTTGACGCCCAGCCCGATCTGCGGTTGAGACAGCATTTCGGGTGAATAGGAATGCGGGGCTCGCTGCGTCGGTGAGACACGACCGACAACATTTCCGCTGAGCCCCATCACGCCACCGGCCAGGTTCAGGCTGTTCTGGAAGGTCCACCCTTCGCCAAATGCAACTCCGTAACCTCCTCGGACGGTGCTGGTGGCGTTCTGTGCCGCGTCCAAGTAGTAGGCGCCGGTGGCAATTTGTCCCAAACGCCCCGGGTACTTCATGGCCGCCAGTTTCCCGGTGGTGACGCCGACCAGCAATTCCTGGCTGGTTCGCATGATCGCGAACGAGGTGTCATAGCCATTCGCTCGGTCCACTTCCGAAACCTGCAGCACCTCGACCGGGGAACTTGCCATGCCGAGCGTGGCTGTCGACTTGAGCGT